>JAZLDZ010000019.1:0-7591 GCA_045615025.1 Candidatus Nanosyncoccus sp.
CAACTCCGACCCCTACTCCAACCCCAACGCCAACTCCGACACCTACTCCAACCCCAACGCCAACTCCGACACCTACTCCTACACCGGAGCCGGAACCGCTAGCAGGGAAGACGAACTATGACACGCTAGATGGTGCTGGAACAATAATGGGTGAGACGGTCCAAGAAGAGGCCAATACCCGTAGAGATGTAGTTGGCGATGGGACTTACAACGTGTTGGATGATCAAGGTCAGATTAATGATGCAGATATCTCGACGATGGATAATATTGCCATAAAAGATGAGAATGGCCAGAATAGAACTGATGAGAACGGTAGGACCTATATTCAAGACAATGAGAATAGTCCAAGCGGTCCAAAGACGGCTGAACAGATTGAAGAGGCAATTAATCGTGGCGTTCAAACGACAGCAACAAATGAGAACGAACGATATCAAGCCGCACAGGAAGCTGGTGGTTCGGAGAATCCAGCAAACGAAGCGGTAGGAGCGGAAATTCCAGCTGAACAACCGCAAGACTTGTCAGATCAAAGAACAGAACAACCCGATAGGAATGTGACTCAAGAAGATCAAGCCGCAGCAATTGCTAATTTTCTAAATAATAATCGATAAGAAGGAAAGGAGGAAAGAAAATGAGTAAGAAAAATATTAAAAAATCACTTCTACTCGCGGGACTATTGACACCACTAGTTGCGATTGGTGTAGAAAATAGCGTTAATGCGCTTGATCAGACATGGGGGCCGCAAGATAGAGCGAGATTTACCTGGGATAAACCAGCAGACCATGTGGCGTTCAACTCGATGACGGATAATCCATTTATTGGAGACGAGTCGAACTTTGTACGCGTAAAAGAGTACGTTGAGGGTGGTGCTAACGGTGGTTGGATAGATAATGTTACGGTCACACCAGGGAAAGAATATGAAGTGTTCATCTATTTCCACAACAATGCGTCAGCCTCTCTTAACAATGACAAGGGAGAGGGCTTGGCATTAAACACGCGTGTGGCATCGAGCTTTCCAACTAAGCTAGTTGCTGGTGACTCCGGTGTAATACGTGGGTCAGTTTCGGCAAGTAATGCTAATCCAGTTAATGTGTGGGATACAGCATTCTTTAAGGCGGATGAGACGGTTTATCTAAGCTATATACCGAATACTGCAGTGTTACATTCGAGCGATAATTGTAAGACGACGGATGGAACAATTCTTTCGGCGGACGCATTCTTTGCAAGCGATGCAGATATACAGAAGCAAGACAATAGCGTCGGTGCGATGATTGCTTGCTATAATGCTGACAATCTATGGGGTACGATTCCGGGTTGTAATGAATATGCGGGGTACGTAACTTATCGTGTACGTGTAGATCAGCCAGCTTTCTGGACGGAGAAAACAGTCTCTCCAAGTGGCAAGAACGAGTATTCCGAATATATGACGGCAAATCCTGGTGATACGCTTGATTTTAAGATTTACTACAAAAACACAGGAACAACTAATCAGATTGATGTGGTAGCGCATGATATCATTCAGAATGGATTAGAGCTGGTATCGGGAACAGTACAGGTAACTACTCCAGCTGGGACAGTGACACTTTCATCTAGTCAAGAAGAAAAGCTATTCAATGGTAGTGATACGAACTCTTTGATTATTGGTGACTTCAAGCCGGGTGAAGAGGCAACGATTACTTATAAGGCAAAAGTAGCATCTTCCGAGAATTTAAACTGTGGCGAAAATGTACTCTATAATGATGCGACTGTACAGACGGCGAATGGGTCAGAATATGATAAGGTACAAATTACCGTAAACAAGTCTTGCGCTAACCCAGTACCATCGACACCAAGTGAATTGCCGACTACCGGCCCGACAGAGATAATTTTACTTGTAGTGGTTATTCTTACGATTGGTGGTGGTGGATTCTACTTCTATAGGTCTTCTAAGATGCTGAAGAAAGTATCTGCTGGCGAAGCACCAGAAGTGCCAACGAATTCTGAATCTAGCCAAACGGTAATAGATGGAATTAGGAACGATGTTCCTGAGACCCCTGAGACCCCTGAGACCCCTACAGAGAAGAAGTAAAGAATAAAGCCAGGATATTGGATTAAAGCCTAGGACGCAAGTTCTAGGCTTTTTTGTAGTCTGTTTAGCGATAATATAGTTTGCATATGGGATGGGCTTGGCAAAATACAAAAAGTGTGATACAATAGTACGAGTTAATCAAAGGAATAATATGAAGAAAGCAGTTATCCTCGTAGGTGGTAAACAATACCTAGTTGAGGAAAAAGAGACCCTACGGGTGGACCTCCTCCCGGCAGGAACCAAAGAGCTCGAAACATCTGCTCTCCTTGTAATCGATGGTGATAAAACTACGGTTGGTACACCAGAAGTTAAAGGCGTGAAGGTTTCGGCAAAAGTTGTAGAAGAGAAGATTGCCGGAGATAAGGTCCGCGTGATACGCTATCACTCTAAGAAACGCGTACACAAAGAGACTGGCCATCGCCAGAAATACTCGGTAATTGAAATTACTTCAATCAAATAAAAAATAAGCCCTTTCGGGGCTTATTTTTATGCTATAATGAGATTATTATGGCTACGGTTATTTGTATAACTAACCAAAAAGGAGGTGTAGGCAAAACCACAACGGCGGTTAACCTCGGTTATTTTCTTGCCAAGGATAAGTTTAAGACGCTGATCGTTGATTTTGATCCACAGGGTAATGCAACATCTGGTTTGGGAGTTAACAAATCAAAATTAAAGGCGACAATGACGGAGGTTTTGACTGGTAATGCAACCATGGCAGAAACAATAGTCGAAACAAAGACGAAAAATTTGTGGATAGCGCCAACGACACCGGAGCTTGCTAACGCGGAAGTAGAAATTGCGAACGCGAAAGGAAAATTTGCTAAGCTGAGTAACGCAATTTCTAGTGTTGAACAAAACTTTGATTATGTAATTATTGATAGCCCACCGTCACTTTCGCTTCTTACGGTAAATGGGATGATTGCAGCAAATTATTTGCTTTTGCCAGTACAGACAGAGTTTTATGCTCTAGAGGGCGTAGCACAGCTCCTTGACAGTATGAAGCTAGTCAAAAAGGCGATGAACCCAAATCTGAAGCTGCTAGGCGTACTTGCGACAATGTATGATAAGAGGACGTCATTATCGGTAGAAGTGCTTGCAGAGGTAAAGAAGTATTTCAAAGATAAAGTGTTCAATACGGCGATCCCAAGGAACGTACGGGTGGCGGAGGCGCCGAGTCATGGTGTGCCGGTAGGAAATTATGATAAGTTTTCTAAGGGGGCGAAAGCATACAAAGATTTGGCACGTGAGGTAGAACGAAGAACGGGAAAGAGAAAATAAAAAGGAGGAAAAATGGCAAAACATGGATTAGGAAGAGGATTTGAGAGTTTAATACCAACGGATTTAGTCGATGAGGAGTTTGATCCAACAGCAGATGTAGATGTACAGAGGATTGTTGATATTAAGGTAACGGATATCATACGTGATCCGGAGCAGCCAAGGCAGAATTTTGACACAGAGGCATTGGAGGCATTGGCTTCGTCGATTAAAGAGCATGGAATATTGTCGCCGATTGTTGTGGTATCTGATGAGGATAAGTATAAGATTGTTGCTGGCGAGCGAAGGTGGCGTGCAGCAAAAATAGCAGGTTTAGAAAAAGTACCTGCAATCGTGCGTACGCTCGATGCGCAAAATAGATTAGAGTTATCTATTATCGAAAATGCACAGCGTGAAGATCTATCGGCGATTGAGCTAGCGACAGCATATGCAAAGTTAAAGAGTCAATTTAATTTATCGGAAGAAGAAATTGCGAAACGGGTAGGAAAGAGCAAGACAGCAGTAGAAAATACGATGAGGCTCCTTAATCTTCCGGATTTTGCAAAGAAGGCAATGCGGGAGCATAAGCTATCTGAGGGTGTAATGAGGCCGCTAGTTGCTGCAGATGAGGAAATAGTAGAAAAGGCGATTCCGCTGATTGTGGACGAGGGGTGGACAGTGAGACAAGTGCAGAGATTCATTGCTTCGAAGAAGAAGAGAAGTTCGGCTACAGCGGTGAAGGCCTCGAATTACATGAAGAAGGAGGCGGCACTTGCCGAGAAATATGCTGCGAAAGTTAGAATTGGCGTAAAGAGTGTAACGTTTAGCGTAAAAGACGAAAAAGAATTGAAAAAATTATTAGATGCCCTGGCTTAGTTTTAGGCTAAAGAGATGAGAACGGAACCTGCTATAGGCTCCGTTTTTTAGCGGTTCTTGTAACGGCTGAGTTGGGCGCGGAGCTTTTGGCGGGCATGCGCAGTGAAAATTTTGTCGAGTAACCAAGATTCGCGCGCGGTGCGATTCTTAGAGGTTAGAATTTCGACGATATCGCCATGCTGAAGCTTAGTGTTAAGGCTTCTCATCTTGCCATTAATCTTGACGCCAGTAACACGTTCGCCGATTTCGGAATGGAGACGATAGGCAAAATCAAGGGGCAAGGATCCTTTGGGAAGGTCGATAATGTCGCCTTTTGGAGTATAGACAAAAATTTTGTCAGCAAAGAGATTGAGGCGAAGTTTTTTGATGTCGATTTTTTTGCCGGCGCGGAGTTTGGCTGCGGTCTCTTGGAGTTCGGTAATCCAGAGAAGGTTGGTAGGGAGATGTTGGATTTTACCGGTTTTGTAATTTTCGGTTAGCTTTTGTTCGTTATAGTAGAAACTGGCTGCGAGACCGCGTTCGGCGTATTCGTGCATTTCGTGAGTCCTGATCTGGAATTCAATGATACGTTTATCTTTGGTAATGACGGTGGTATGGAGGGACTGATAGCCGTTTTGTTTAGGCATAGCAATGTAATCTTTGATACGACCAGACATTGGCATATAAAGAGAGTGGATAATGCCGAGGGTGAGATAACAGTCGGTGATGTCGTTAACGATGATGCGAAGTGCTGTGATATCGTAAATTTCACCCATGTTTTGGTTGTGTTTGGCGAGTTTTTTATGTAAAGAATAGACAGATTTGACGCGACCAGAAATTTGGAATTTGATTTTTTCGCGGCCGAGAGCTTCGGATACCTCTTTCTGGACCTTTTGGATGGTTTTTTCGGCGGAAATATTGTATTTTTCGATTACGTCGGCAAGTTCGCGATAGCGTTTGGGGTTAACGTAGGAAAAAGCAATATCGGCCATCTCGACGCGGAGACGTCCCATGTTGAGGCGGTCGGCGAGTGGAGCAAATACTTCCAAAGATTCTTTGGCAATTTTTTTCTGTTTGTCTGGAGGAAGGGCAGACAGCGTACGGAGATTGTGAAGGCGGTCGGCGAGCTTAATAATGAGGACGCGGATGTCGGAGCCGGTAGCAACAAGAAGACGGAGAAGGTTGTCTTTAGTCTCGGGGAGATAAGTATCGAGATCGCGCATGCCCGAGCGAGCGCTGCCTAGTTTCGTTACACCATCAACTAGGAAGGCAACTTGGTCGCCAAATTGTTCTTTAATATCTTTAAGCGTAATAGAAGTGTCCTCAATTGTGTCGTGGAGAACAGCTGCGATAATAGTATCTTCGTCCATACCCCAGTCTTCGACAATTTTCATGACGGCGAGGGGATGGGAAATATAAGGGTCGCCAGATCTTCTGAATTGCCCTTCGTGTGCCTCGGTGGCTAGATCGATAGCTTTTTTGATACGCTTATTATCTTTTGGCATAACTTTATTATACCGCAGAATTGTAGTATAATAAGGTTAATATGAGAACGCTATGGACAGATGGGAGTGCATCCCCAAATCCCGGACCTGGAGGTTTTGCCGTGATAGAAGATGGAAAGCCGGTAGCACTTGGCAGTGAGCTAAAATCCTCAAATATTAGAATGGAAGGGTCAGCGTTAATTGCGGCAATGGAAATGCTTGCGGGCGAGCCTGGAGAAGTCGTAACGGATTCGGAGTTTTGGGTGAATGTGCTTACGAAGTGGGCGCCGAAATGGGAAGAGAATAATTGGACGAAAAAGAGTGGTGAAATAAAGAATCTAGATTTAGTAAAAAAGGCGTTTATGCTGTACAAAATTGGAAATGTGAAATTGAAATGGACAAGGGGACATATTGGTACAGAGATGAATGAAATGGCAGATGAGTGGGCGAACAAGGCAAGGGAAGGAGCAACACTATGAAGCGAGTAACCGTAAAAGTTGAGGTGAAGAATCCGGATGAACTCGAGCAGAGAATGAAAGATATTAGTCTAGAGTTTGAGCCGGTTCTATATCAACATGATAGAGTGTATGTCCCAAGAGGGTACAAGCATGGTATGAATTTGCCAAGGTTTGTAATGCGGACGGAAATGACGGCGGCAGACAAACCAGCAGTCTATAAGCTAATCCTAAAAAGACATATTGAGGATAGTGGAATTGAAATTACAGATAGGTCAGTAATCCGTGATTATACTGAAATAGTAAATATGTTGCAGCAGTTAGGTTTTGTGTTGGCGAGTGAAGTGAGTCGAAGAAGAAAAAGGATTAAGCTGTCGGAAACCTCGAGGATTTATTATGATGTAGTGGATGGATTAAAGAACCCGTATCTAAAGATTGAAACTGGACTAGAAGAAAAAGATAAAGTAAGTGAAGTAACGGCAGATTTGAAGCGGACATTGAAATTGTTTCATCTTGGAAATGAAAAATTATCCCAGGAATCTTACTTTGAGATGCTAAAGAATAATGATACAATAAACAATAAATAAGAGAGGTAAAATGGAACAGAAATTTGATGTTTTTCAGTGGGCGAATGAAGTTGATGAAATAAAGAATAATGTATCGGTTGAACTTTTTCTTTTTAATAAAAATTACACGCCGTATAAGGTAAGATATACAGATAATTTGACTGCTAATGTCAAGGAAATGTTTTTAAATGCTGCGCTTAAATATGTTATAGAGGGAGCAGATAAAGGATTGGAATGTCGAGATTATGAACTTTCTGATGGTGAGGATAAGGTTGTTTACAGAACGGAACTTGGTAAGGTAGGCCGTGCTGAAACGCTGATTCATTTAATTGAAAATGAATATAAGGATATTGATTATTTTACTGATAATGAATACGAGTTCAAGAAAATTAAGGGAATTCTAGCGAAATTTAGTTATCCTGGTGGGGAAAGCGGAACGAAAACTTTTTATATTGCAAAGGCCATTGCAGCATCGTCGGCAATTATGGGTGCGCAGAGCTGGGAACTAAACGGTGAGAGTTTTGAGCCTTTCTCGGCGGAAGTAGCGATTAAGATGCCAACGGATAATCAAGTTGCGATCGTTGATAAGGCAGTAGTAATTTTTAATCAACCGAAGTTTGAAGCTTTGTTCCAGTACGATTATAAGGCGCAGGTGATTGCAGAGGAAAAAGCTAAAGAATTGCAAGAAAAGTATAAACTGTCGTTCTCTGAGGGGCTAACTTTAAATGCATTGCTTCAAGATAAAAAACCGTTGCTTAAAAAGGTGCAAGCTTTTGACATTGAGAACGAAATGAGCCAGAGCGATCTAGTGGACTATGCTGACAAAATGGAGCTAGAACTGATGACGGACGATGATGGATCGATTATTATTATGGACGACAAGGATTTGACGATGTTCGTAAATCTAGT
>JAZLDZ010000020.1:0-7804 GCA_045615025.1 Candidatus Nanosyncoccus sp.
CATCGATACGATCGCGCCATTGAAAGATTGCGCGACGAAGCAATAAACGAGCAGGTTAACACCGAGCTCGTTTTTTCTCGAATCTTATACTTTATTAATAAGCACAAAAACTATTACAGTATTTGTCTTTACCGCCAGAATCTCGTGCCATTTTTTACCATAGCAAAAATTTTTCGCCCAGTTTTAGCCTGTAGCTGGAGTAACTATGGTCGCGAAAAATTCGATCTTTGCTTTAAAATGTTTTGTGGTGAAATGTTTGGAGTAGTTTCTTTTTGGGGTGTCTCCGAAAAATTTGATGCCACGAAAATTAAAGGCCATGCAAAAATCCTAACCCATTTAGCCAAGAATACTACGAGAAGGTTGTTCTAAATAAACACAAGTGTTATAATTACAAGGTAATGGACGAACAAGAAATCCAAAGAAAGCGTCGCGACAACGAAGAGAACGCAGCTGCTAGCCGTGCTCGTATTCTTGGTTTGCCCTATCTTGATACCCGAGGTTTTGAAAACAAGCTTCCGCTTGTTCCAGGTGTTCTTACCAAACAAGAAATGCACCAAAATTTTGTTATCCCGCTCCAAAAAGGTGGTGATGGCGAGCATTACCAGTTCATGGTTACATCTCAAACCCCACGTTCCGTTATTGAAAAAATGCGCAAAGATTATAACGACCGTGGTGAACATGCCGACTTTTTCTTAATTACTGATTCTGCCTACAAGGTATTCATACTTCGTTATGATCCTCCACAGGAAACTCATTACGACGATATTACTATTGCTGGCGAAGGCGACAGCGAAACACTCGCTTCTGTTAGTAAAGTCTTAAACGAGGTTGCCACCGACAGAGTTTTCGATTATCTTCTCGACCAAGCTGACCGCCTAGGCGCATCCGATATTCATATCGAAAATCTTCGCGATAGCATTCGCATCCGTATGCGTGTTGATGGCTTACTTCACCCAGTTGCCACGATTAACCGCGATCGTTACCGTATCTTTATGGGCGAACTTTCTTCTCGTGCCAATATTTCCACTGCTTCGCGTGAACCGCAATCCGGGCACATGCAGATGGACATTTATCGCGATGGCAGTACTCATCTCCTTAATATTCGCGTTGAAATGATTCCGACTATGTATGGGCAGGACGCCGTTCTCCGTCTCTTCAACTTTGACGAGACTTTGCTCAACCTCGACCTGCTTGGCCTCGGTGAGGAAGAACGCGCCGAAATTAATGAGGTTATTTCTCACCCACGCGGACTCGTCCTCATGGTCGGTCCTACTGGTTCTGGTAAATCTACTACTCTTTATTCTATTATTAACGCACTTAACACAACCGACCGCAAAATTATCACTCTAGAGGATCCAATCGAATACGGCATTACCGGCATTTCTCAAATTCCAATCAATACGACCGAAGGTGGTAGTTTTGCTGACGGCCTTCGCTCCGTTCTTCGTCTTGATCCGGACGTTGTTATGGTCGGCGAGATTCGTGACTCTGATACGGCTCGCACTGCTATCCAGGCGTCTATTACGGGACATCTCGTTTTGTCATCATTCCATGCCAACTCTACTTCCGCCGCTTTCTCGCGTATGATTGACATGATTGGCACGAATCCAATTTTCTCCAGCTCTGTCCGCCTAGTTATTGCCCAGCGTCTTGTGCGTAAGCTTGCCGATAATAAAGAATCGTACAAGCCAGACGAAGCAACTATGCGTTATATTCGCCGCGTATTTAAAGGCGTTCCAGAAGAAACACTTAAAAAGCGCAATATTAACTTGGATGATGTCACTCTCTACAAACCAGTTCCTTCTCCGGAAGTTCCATTTGGCTACAAAGGTCGTTGCGTTATCATGGAACAACTCGTCGTTGATGACGAGATCCAGGCTTATATTCGTGGTGACGTTGAAGATATCAATACCAAAGCCATTGAAGAGACCGCAAAGAAAAATGGTATGCTTACCCTCGAGCAAAAAGGTGTTATTGCCGCACTCCATGGCGAGACCACACTAGAAGAAGTTTCTCGCGTCATTTAGTTAAAAATCGGAAATTCCCCAATCCGCTTATGCCTTGACAAAACGCCATATCTGTGATAAAATGCAGAACATGGACCTCTTCACCGAAGCGGAATTAATTTCTTTTGGCGAGAAAATCGGCAAAAACTTAAACGCCCCAGCCATCATCGAATTGATTGGTGATGTTGGCAGTGGCAAAACTACTCTGACCCGTGGCATTGCAGGTGGCCTCGGCATTAAAGAACCGGTTTCTTCTCCAAGTTTTACCATATCAAAACATTATGCCTTTGCTAAAAATAACCATGAAATGAATCTTGTCCATTACGATTTTTATCGTCTACCCGACCCTGGACTTATGACAGAAGATTTATCAGAATCTTTAAACGACAAAAATACCATAACCATTATTGAATGGGCGGATACGGTAGCAAATATCTTACCAACGAATCATATTATCATCACGATTGCATTAAACGACGATGGCTCTCGCCATATTGAACTATCCGGCATTGATGCACAGGCGCTAGCTAAAATTACTGAAACCAGTGAGGTTGTAAAGTGAAACTTTATCTAGACACGTCTACGCCGGTCTGTATATTAAAACTCGACGATAAAGAATACCGTGCCGAACTTGGTCGCGACATGGCAGAAAAAATCTTTACATTTATTGAAGAAAAACTATCTGAAAACCATAAAACTTGGCACGATATTACTGAAATCACTTACATGTCTGGTCCAGGCAGTTTTACTGGACTTCGCATTGGTGCGGCAGTTGTCAATACGCTTGCCGACCAGCTAAATATTCCGCTTTATGATCACCATGGCAATCTTCGTCCAATTATTTTGCCAGACTATGGCCGCGAAGCAAATATTACTACACCAAAAAAATAACCATAACCGTTATAAAAATAGCCATAAGCGTATACATTGTGTTATAATAAAAACATAAATGAGGACTTTTTAATGGATAATAATACGCAACCTTTTAATCCGCAGCCTAGTAGCCGCCCGATTGATCCGCAGCTTCCGCCAGCAATGGATAACGCATCGGGTAATGCGACGGCATCTTCTGACGCAGCTCAGCCAAACCAACCTGCTGGTACGGCACCAATCGTCGAAGGTCCAGCACTTCATAACACTGGCGTTCCGCTTGCTTCGCCAATCCTTGGCCCTACTCATTTTGATGGCATGCAAAATCCTGATATGACTCCTCAACCTATTCCTTCTGCAGCTTCATCAAACCAAGCCACTCCAGAGCAGAAGGCGAAAACATACATGATTCTCGCTATCGTCTTTGGTGCCTTTGCCTTTATCGGTATCATTCTTGGTATTTGGAGTTTAGTATCAAACATTACCACTTCAAACAAACTTTCTACAGCAGAACTTGCCTTGAATAATGCTAATGCTATTATTTCCAAAGTCGAAGCTGATACGGGCGTAAAAATTACCTCGCCAGACAATGTCCCAGCATACAGCCCAGTCATTGGTAATATCTACATCAGCGAATGGGGAATTAGGTTCAAAATCCCGGACGACCTAGAAAACGTTTCTTATATTCTCGATCAGAAATATCGTCCACAAATCTGCTTCACGGGCAATAAAATCGGCATTAAATATTTCCCAGCTTTTGCTGATATCGACAAAAATCCAGGCGGTCTTGGTTGCGTCACTCGCGTAGCTACTTCCGAAGGCGACAAAGACAAAGACACCGGCATTAGCTTCGGCCAGCCAGTCTATTCATATGGTGAATATAATTATTTCTATAACGCTCCAGCCGCACATTACTCTCAAGATGCAGCAGAACAAGGTCTAGAAGACACCGCCGCTCAAATCATCAAAAATATGATTTCTAGCAACATTTCCCATTACGAATAGTAGAAAATGTGATATAATTAAACTGGAATTAAAAGTTTATTATTTTATATATATTTGTTAACCCGCTGATATCAGGAAAATATCGGCAACAAGAAAGGTGAAGTTATGGAAATTGCCATAATTGTAGTTGCAGCCATCCTTGGCATAGGTGCTGGGGCAGGGTCTGTTTATGCATATAACAAAAAGAATGAAAGTGGTGGCAAAACAAAAGCAGAAGATTTAGTCAGAAAAGCTAAAAACGAGGCACAAGACATTGTTTCTAGTGCTAGAAAAGAAGCAGCAGACATTGCCGAAAAATCTAAAAATGAAGAAAATGAACGCCGCAAAGAATGGAAAAGAACCGAAAACCGTCTAGCCGAACGCGAAACGACGCTTGATAATAAGCTCGACCAAATCGAGAAAAAGGGTGAGCGTCTAGTTAGACAAGAAAAAGAAATCGAAGTCTTGAAAAACGAGATTCGTGATATCCGCGAAAAACAACATGCCAAACTCGAAAAAATTGCCGGTCTTTCTAAACAAGAAGCAAAAGATAAACTTATGCAGATGACCGAAAACGATGTTAAGCAAGACCTCGTTAATCTCGTTAATAAAGAACAAAAAGAAATTAAGCACGACGTTGATGAAACCGCACAGTCCATTCTACTTACCGCTATGGAACGTATGAGTTCTGAAGTAACTGCTGACCGTACTATTACTGCACTTAAACTTCCCGATGACGAAATGAAAGGCCGCATTATCGGCAAAGAGGGTAGAAACATTCAAGCTTTGCAACGTGCAACTGGCGTTGATATTATGGTTGACGATACGCCTGGTATGGTAGTGTTGTCTAGCTTCGATCCAATCCGTCGTCAAGTCGCTCGATATGCCCTCGAACGCTTAATGAAAGATGGCAGAATTAATCCATCTTCCATTGAAGAAGCCGTTGCAAAAGGCGAAAAAGAAATCGAAAAAGAAGTCGTCCGCGCCGGAGAAGATGCTGTCCGCGAAGTTGGTCTTGTAGGTATCCCACGCGAGCTTATTCACTTGCTTGGCGAGCTCAAATTCCGTACTTCCTATGGCCAAAACGTTCTTCTTCATTCCGTCGAAATGGCACACATGGCAGGCATGATCGCCGAAGAAATCGGTGCTGACAAACGTATTGCAAAGACTGCAACGTTGATGCACGACATTGGCAAAGCAGTTACTCACAAAATCGAAGGTAAGCACGCTGATATCGGCGCAGAGTTAGCAAAGAAATATGGCATGAGCGACGAAATTGTCCACGCTATTGCTGCTCATCACGACGATATTGAACCAACTACTCCAGAAGCCGTCATTGTCAAAATTTGCGATGCTATTTCTGCCGCTCGTCCAGGCGCTCGAAATATTTCCGCCGAAAACTTTGCCGAACGTATGCGTGATCTCGAAAACATTGCGATGAGCTTCCCAGGTATCGACAAGGCTTATGCTATTTCTGCCGGTCGCGAAGTTCGCGTTATTGTCGAACCAAAACAAATTGATGATCTTACCGCACTTAAACTTGCTCGTGACATTGCTAACAAAATTGAAGCAACTATGAGCTATCCTGGTGTAATTAAAGTCAACGTTATTCGTGAGACTCGCGCAGTAGAATACGCTAAGTAAACGCTATTGCTAAAAACCCAGAAAAGTCATAAAATGAAAATATCATGAATAAAAGACTATCATCAACTGCAAGTGTGGTCGCCATAGCTGCATTTGTTGCTTTTGCGGGCTTTACCGCCTTCTCAGTAGTAAATATCTCCGATTTAATTAATCGGTCATCCTTTTCTGGCAAGGATGGTGTACCAACAGTATGGACCGGCACATCTTATTCATCGCCAGTTTCTACTAGCACAGAAGTAAAAACAATCAATAACCATTTATCGTACCTTGTAACAATCGAAAATAACGACGAAAGCGAAGCCTATCTGACAGACATCGCCTCGCTCGTTTCCGATAATAAGCATGCCGGGTTTATTGCCTTTAGCTCTGCCAACCTAGAGTATTCCTATGCGAAAAATTCCACTACCTGGAATCAAGTTAGCGGGTTAAATAAAAACGGTACATATGAGCTAAATGATGCAATCCGCATTGGTGCTTCTGGTACTAGTAGTAGTAGAGTCTATCTTCGCTACAACCTATCGCCAGAATATGGCAATGTGACCGATAAAATTTCTTTCCATATTAAGGACGCAGCAGGAAACTATAGTGTTGCTGTTAGCGATTCATCTATCGCTTACGAAGAAACTACTAACGAAATTGTTGCCGCTTCTAATAATCGTGCAAATCTCGATGACAATAGTGCCGAAGCAGCTTTTGCAGAACCATTAGGTGTATTTTCCGAAAGTTCTAATCTTGCTTCAATCTCTACAACTTCTGCCGTCATGGCGGCAATTGCTCCAGAAAGTACTACAGCAAGCATTATTATCGTGATTGCCATCCTTGGTCTCTTTGTTGGTAGCCTAATCGCCTTCCTTATCGCAAGCAATTATAAGAAAAAACCTAAGAAATCTAAAAAATAACTCATCAAAAAATCGACCGTTAAGGTCGATTTTTTGTTAACCTAGATTCGTGTGTACCGCAGTAACATCATCAAGATCGTCAATTGCATCTAGTAATTTTTCTGCCTTTTCCAAATCGTCGCCATCAAGCTCAACGTTTGCGGTAGAAATGTATTTTAGTTCTGCACTAGTTACATTCATTCCCGCATCTATTAATGCCTGTCTTACTTTCATCAAGTCGGAAGAATCGGTGGTAATCTCAGTGCCATCATCCTCTTCGACTACGTCTTCTGCGCCCGCATCAAGTGCCGCCATCATTACATCGTCGCCTTTGTTGGTGACAAAGATTACGCCCTTTCTTTCGAATTGGAACATCACGCTTCCTGGATCGGCCATTCGGCCACCATTTTTAGAAAGCGCATTTCTTACTTCTGGCATTGTGCGGTTTTTATTATCAGTTGCAACCTCAATAATAACTCCAATTCCACCAGGACCATATGCCTCGTATGTTTCCTCAACTAACGCTGCACTTTCTTTGGACTGTACGCGCGCAATCGCACGTTCGATATTTGCTTTTGGCATGTTTGCAAGTCTTGCTTTTTCAAGCATCATCGCGAGACTTGGGTTGGTCGCTGGGTCTGTACCACCTCTTGCAGCAATCGCAATTTGGTTTCCGATTTTCGTAAAAAGTGCTCCGCGCTTTGCATCAACCACTGCTTTTTGGCGCTTGGTTGTTGCCCACTTACTGTGTCCTGACATTTTTTCTCCTAATTATTATTACTAATTCACTTGTCTTAATTATAACAGATTTTACCGCTTTTTACCAGTTATAACAGCTGATAAATCATGCTATAATAACTCTTATGAGTATATTTATTGCAATCATTTTAGGCTTAGTCCAAGGTTTGACAGAGTTCATTCCAGTATCATCATCGGGTCATCTCGAAATCGTCCAGCAACTTATTGGCGGTCGCGCAGAGAACTTCCACCTCTTTCTAGAGTTAATTAATTTTGGGACGCTTCTTGCGTTAATTATTTACTATCGGAAACGTATCGTCGAAATTCTTAAAGACATTTTTGGCAAAAACCATAATTTTAGACTTGCTATTAATGTTATTATTACCTGTATTCCTGCGGGTGTTGCGGGCTTATTACTATCAAAATTCATTGAAGAAAATGCCTTTTTCTCCTCGTTGATTACTATTTCTATTGCTATGGCGGTAGTTGGTATCTTGATGATTATTGTCGATAAACTCCCAAAGCTTTCCGACTTAAAAGACGAGAACAAACTGACTAAACCTCGTGCACTCATCATTGGCTTGGCGCAAGTTTTTGCACTCATTCCGGGTGTTTCCCGTTCTGGCAGTACCATTGTCGCTGGTCGCCTTATGGGCTTGAACGCAAAATCATCTGCAGACTACT
>JAZLDZ010000021.1:0-4929 GCA_045615025.1 Candidatus Nanosyncoccus sp.
CATAGACGGTTTTAGGCGTCAAGACTTTTTAGGGGAAAATATTTAAAAATATGCTATAATTGGTGCATTGGGCGAATGGCGGAACTGGTAGACGCGCTAGACTCAAAATCTTGTGGTAGCAATACCGTGAGGGTTCAAGTCTCTCTTCGCCCACCACTATTTTTTAAAGGAGGAAAAAGATGTTTGACCTTAAAGGACAAGTAGCAGTAGTGACCGGGGCGAGTTCTGGACTTGGTAAACAGATGGCGAGAGGATTTGCGAAACAAGGTGCTAATCTAGCAATTCTAGCTCGTCGCGTGGAAAGACTGGAAGAATTTGCAAAAGAATTAAAGAAAGAATATGGCGTCAAAGTATTGCCAATTCAGTGTGATGTAACGTCTACGGATAGCATTAATGCAGCTGCGAAAGCAGTAGAGAAAAAATATGGAAAAGTTGATATTTTATTAAACTGTGCTGGTTCATCTAAAGATAAGGGTGTGCTAGAAATGGCAGATAATGAGTGGGATTTTACCATTGCGACTGATGAAACAAGTGTGTTTAAGATGACACGTGCCTTTGGTAATATTATGAAGAAGAAAAAATACGGACGCATTATCAATATTGCATCAATGTATGGTTTAGTTGGTAATACCGAGATTCCTACGATTGCCTATCACGCCTCTAAAGGTGCTGTGATTAACTTTACGCGTGCTGCAGCAGCAGAATTAGCGACGGATGGAATTACAGTTAATGCGATTTGTCCAGGATATTTCTATACAGAATTGACGCAGCCAGTGCTTGATACAGATACATTCCAGCAGTTCGCTAAGGTACACGTACCAATGCAACGGTATGGCCAGGAAGGCGAGCTAAATGCTGCAGCAATTTTCTTAGCTTCAAAAGAGGCAAGCTATGTAACTGGTGTAATTTTACCTGTTGATGGTGGCTATACTGCAGTGTAATACAGTATGAAGATTGCGATTTTTACAGATGTTTTGTTAGAAGTTCCGGGTGGGATTCCCTCTTCTATCATGGCGCAAAAAGAAAGCCTAAAAAAGATGGGATATGAGGTGACGATATTTGCACCGGGATTTTTTACTAAAGATAAAGACGTAAAAATTGTACCAACGCATAAAATCCTTCGCGCTAATGGAGCGCCAGTCTCAAAGCGACCGGAAAAGGTGATAGAAAACATATTGAAAGAATACCCCCAGTTTAATTTTGATATAGTACACGTACACTATGAGGCTAGCTGTTCGATCGCAGGAATGAAACTAGCGCGAAGGTTTAATAGGTCGCTAGTCCAGACTATGCATGGACGAGAAGACATGGCGGTGAAAATGAATATCCCTCATCCGTTTAAGACGGTGGTGGGGAGTTTGCTTTGTTTCTTGCATGGGCGATATGTGCCACATCCAATAAAGATTAAGTGTGATAAAAATCTTGCGACTACGGTGGCAACGGCGAAAATGTGGACGCTAATGGTGAACCATGCTAACTATGCAGACAGAGTAATTACTCCGTCTGAACATTTTGCAAAAAGGCTAAAGAAATATGGAGTAAGAAAGCAAATTATTGTAGTGTCTAACGGGGTTGCCGATGAAATGGTGGCGGAAGTTGATAGGCGAGTGCAGAAAGTGGGTGGGAGTTTGGTGCGTAAATGCGAAAATGGCGACGTACTCAGGATTTTTTGGAATAGTAGATTGTCAAACGAAAAACGTATCATGCCGTTTTTAGAGGCGCTTGCTATGATGAAAATGCCATTTTTCTTCTCTGCCTGTGGCGATGGCAATGCGTTAGAGAAGGCGAAGCGATTCGTAGAAAAAAATAACATGGAAAAGAAAGTAGTATTTTATGGACGAGTACCGCATGATGAGGTACTTGATAAGATGCTGGGCCAGCATATTTCTGCAACCGTGTCGTATGGATTCGATACACAGGGGCTGACGTTACTTGAGGCGGAAGCGACTGGATTACCTGTGTTTTTCTGCGATTCAGACATGAAGGAGTCGGTACCGGAAGGTGGGTATGTTATATCGAATAGTCCAAGCCCTAGAGAGATGGCGCGCACACTAGATAAACTAGCGCATGAACCAGAGAGAATAGAAAAAATGAGCAAAATAATGCTAGAAAATCGTCAATCAATTTTGCAGTCGACGCAGATAAGGAAACTAGTGATGGTCTACAAGAGTTTTTACACATCGGAATCTGATGTGTAAGTGATAGCAAAGGTAGTAGCATCAAGTGGTTTTCCTGGCGTGAAGTGATTCATGGCGGAAACATTGATAGCTAGATTTCCGCTCCAAAGTGAAATCGGTGTAAAGCCGGTTTTTTCTATGGGGGTAGTAGTGATTAGCCCATGATTTGCGACGATGATTTGTCCAGCATGGAATGTGAGAATGGTAGTAGGATAGCTTAAAGTAAACTTATGTAAAGCTTCGATAATTTGTAGAATTGGCATAGAAAGAAGCAGAACCTTGGGATAGTAAACTGCGCGAAAGACTTTCTGAATTTGAGCGAGAGAGCCAACGAGAAAAAGATTATCTCGCTCAATAAGAGATGGCATTTCTGGTAAAATAGCATCAATCGCGTCACGGGTAAGTAGGGCAGGCTTGCTAGTGTTTTTGATGGATTCTGATAGGGCGATAGACGTGGCAGAATTCTTGGAGACATCGCCAATAAAAATGGAGAAATCAGCGGAATTTACAAAGTCATTAAGGAGCGGAGATTTGTCAAAGGAGCCAGATTCGGTGGCTGGAAGAAAAGTGATATCGGGAAAGGGTGGGATTTTTGACTTAAGGCTTTCTGGTAGTAAGATATTGATTTTTTTGATTGGGAAGGTTTTGGAAAGATACTCGGCGGCATGAATTACACTCGAGAAATTGCTAGAATTGCCGCCAATAAGATTAAGAGTGCCGGTTTTTTGTTCGGGAATATTCCAGCTTAGGTCTTTAAATAATTTAAGGTCGGGATTTTTTTGCCAATAGTCGTGTTTTTCCATGATGTATCAAAATTCCAGTTTAATTGAGATTGGACAGTGGTCAGAGCCAGAAATATCATTGTAGATTTCGGCGGATTTGAGATTCTTTTCTAGGGATTTACTAATGAAGAAGTAGTCGATGCGCCAGCCGATATTTCGTTCCCTGGCACGTGCGCGCCAAGTCCACCAGGTATATTTTTGTTCGGTAGGATGAAGAGCGCGGAAGGTGTCAATGAATCCAGCATTGATTAGGTTGGTAATTCCCTGGCGTTCTTCTTTCGTATAGCCAGCATTTTCCTCGTTGTCAGATGGTCTAGCGAGGTCTATTTCGGTATGCGCAGCATTAAAGTCCCCACAGACTACAACTGGTTTTGATTGTTCTAATTCTTTGAGGAAACGCAAAAAGGCTGGATCCCACAACAGCTCGCGAAGTTTTAATCTAGTGAGTTCATGTTTACTGTTAGGGGTATAAACAGTGACAAGGAAAAATTCGGGATACTCGGCTGTTAATACTCTGCCTTCTTCTAGGGGATTGCCATGTGGGTCATCTTCCCAATTGCAGCCGCTATTGATGTTTTCGGAAAAACCGCGCATAACTTGGAGCGGTGATTCTTTGGTAAAGATAGCTGTGCCGGAATAGCCTGCTCTAGTAGCATCATTCCAGATTTCTTCATAATCTGGAAGGTCGATTTCGGCTTGGCCTTCTTTTGCTTTGGTTTCTTGAATACAGAGAATGTCGGGGTGTATTTCTTGAGTGAATTTTTGTAGGGCACCCTTTTTAGTGATCGCCCTAATTCCATTGACATTCCATGAGAATATGTTGTAACTAGACATAGATTAAGCTCTCCCGCGATCGAGATCGCGTTTTTTGATGGTTTCACGTTTGTCGTATTTCTTCTTACCGCGTGCGGTAGCAATGACGAGTTTAATGTGACGGTTGCCGCCGAGCAGTCTTACTGGCACTAGGCTATACCCGTCCTGGCGAGCGCGAGCGAGGTCACGGAGCTGGCGTTTGGTGACAAGTAGCTTAATATTCCTAGCGGTATCAGCGCCAAGAGTGAGATTGTTTAGCCAGAGCTCTCCGTCTTTAAGTGTGACGAAAGAGCCTTTTAGCTGGACATGATGGTCGCGAATAGCACGAACTTCTGGACCAGATAAACTCATGCCACAAGAAAGCTCTTCGCCGAGTGTATAATCAAATCTGGCACGGCGATTAACGGTAACGCTATTTCCTGGCTTTTTCTTTTTCATATTGCTATAATTATAGCATATGAAGATAGTGATTGCCTCTGATATATACTATCCGATGACGAATGGGGTAGCGGTATTTTCTCATAATCTGGCATTAGGATTGGCTGCACGCGGGCATGAGGTGATGGTGATTTGCCCAAGTTTTAATGGGAAATATCATGTTGAAAATGAGAAAGGCGTAAAGACTGCGCATCTGACTTCGGCAAAGTTTCCGTTTTATCCCGACCAAATTAATGAGGTGCCGGAACGAAAAGAGATACTAGGGATTGCAATGCCGAGGCTCGCTTATAAGCATGGGATTTGGTGGGCGACCAGAGCGCCATTTGAAGTGAAGAAGGCTTTAAGGAAATTTAAGCCAGATGTAATACATTTGCAGACAGCAGAAACAATTGCGCTGGCCGTAGTGCATTTTGCGAGAAAATACAATGTCCCGCTTGTGACGACTGGGCATGCTTATCCCGATAACGTGACGGGGCAATTTAAGTTTCTGAAGCCAGTTAAAAAGCCAGTGGATGCAGCAGTTAGAACGTACATGGCAAGCTTCTTAAAACATAGTGAATACGCAACGATGCCGACAGAAATGGCAATTGAAGATTTAATCCCGAAAAACAGGAGGCATTTTAAGGTGTCAGTAGAAGCCTTATCAAATGGCGTAGATCTGTCGGAATTCAACCCGGGGAAGCCGAGCGTGGAGATTGTTAAAAAGTACAAGATTGACC
>JAZLDZ010000022.1:0-11246 GCA_045615025.1 Candidatus Nanosyncoccus sp.
GTGTAGGAGTAGGCTCCGGTTTTGGCTCCGGCGTAGGGGCTGGAGTTGGTGTTGGCTCCGGCTGCGGTTCCGGTTCTGGTTCCGGTTCCGGCTGTGGTTCTGGAGTACTTGGATTTTCTGGAACATTTATTACCGGCGTTACAGGTATCGGCGTAACTGTCTCTACCTTTTCTTCAGTGACCTTCTTCACTTTCTTTGTTGCTTTTTCAATCACTACAATCTGTCCACCACACTTATTGCGCTCACCAAGCACAGTGTATTTGTTCATTACGCCACTCTTTGCCGCATCTTCTAGCGTGAGTGAAGAATCAATCAAATTCATTGCCTTGAGTACGTTAATCTTTACATCGTCAGTATCCCAAACATTGTTTTCATCCTCGTTGATGTATTGCATCACCTCAAAGTCTTCATTTTTCACGCTAGAGCCAGTCTTAATTTCAAGATACTCATTTCCTAGCTCGTCGGTTGCTTTCTCGAAATGCATAGTGAGATACCTAGTTCCAGCCTTTACGGTGTAAGCTTCTGCTGCCGTCCCCTGGAACAAGTTTGCTGATTTCTCTATGGCCGCATCAAGTAGCTTTTGTCTTTCTTCACTAGAAAGCGCAGCTGCCAATCTCGCATCTTTATTTAGGCTTTCAAGGGAAACATTGCCATCTTTCGAAGAGATTTCTATGTCTCCGCCTATATTATCAAATGCTCCTAATGTCACACCACGAATTACCATATACTCTGGCTGTGCTGCCATACGCTCTGCACTTTTTACGCCGTAGCTACGTTCTAATCCTAAGACATCACCCGAAAGCTCTTCTTCGCAGATTGGTTTCCCAAAGGCATTTTTGCTTTCCTTTTTATCTGCACTAACTGCTTCCCCTTTTCCTCTTGTCTCAAGATCATATGGATTGCTTACCTCAGTTGCCTTATCATCAAAGTACCAGTTTTCATTTGTTATATCTTCACGCTTGCCTTCATTATCGTATACATAGAAGCTTGCTAATATTTCTGGCCGCTCCGATACCTCTCCAGCTGACGTATCCACCTCCGAAGTCGCTACATCAGAATCTACCTTCTCCCATTCTACCCCTACGGGTCCATTCGACGCTTCTTTCTGCTTCTTCAACGCATAATCTGAACCAAATGCAAAGATTCCAGACAAACCAGCAAGGCTTAGCAAGCCAATAATTCCCTTAATCGCTAGACGTTTCTTTATTCTATCTAGTTTTTCTCTTAGAGTCTTTCTTTGCTCTTTTTGCTCTACTGCTTTGCTGTCTTTGTTTAGATTGTCAGCAATCTCGTTTCCACTAACTTCGTCACTATCTCCGAAATCAATCTCCGTAGCGTCAATATAGTCATCAAGATCATCAAAGAAATCCGCGTGATTAATCTCTACTATCGGCGATTCATTCATTTCATCCGCAAGGTCCATGTCACCACGTTCCCTTTCATCTGCAAGATTCATATCATCGCGATTGCCCTCATCTGCAAAGCTCATATCGTCACGCTCATCATCGTTTGCGTTTTTCACTAGCTCATCTGCAACGTCGTCCGGCATTGGCGCAAAATCCATATCGGACTTGCTGCCAGTATTCTCATCATTGTCAGCATTCTCGTTCGTATCATTTTTCGCATCACCACTAGTGCTGCTATATCCATACGCCTCAGCAAGATTCCCGCCGTCATCACGGTCTGCCCACATGTCTTCTGCACTAGCAGACACATCTTCCGCATTTGCCGCAGCGGGCACATCTTCAGCCACACCCTCATTAGCATCAACAGCCGTCGCCTCTGCATAGGCATTCAGCTTTCTATCAGATTCTTCCTGTGCTTGTTGGAAGATTTCCTTCATCGCCTCGAACTTTGCTTTATAATCAGCCAGCTCGCTCTTCAGCCTTTCATTCTCAGCCTGGAGCTCTAGGTTTTCAACCATACGATCGCTCTCTGCTTTTTTCTCGGCAAACTTCTCATCTACCTTGCGGCGCATCTCTTGCGCTTTTTTCGCAAATTCCGAAGCCTGCGCCGATCCAGCAGCGACTTTCTCGGCATTAGTCATGCCCTGCATGCGCTGCTTTAATGACTCTTGCGCTTTTTTAATTTGCGCCTCTACCTCTTCGCGTGCTTTTCTTGCTTTCTCGGCATACTCCTCATTCGCAAGTGCTACCGCATTAGCACCCAATCGCCTCTCAGCATCTGCACTTAAGCGATTAGCTTCCTCTCCGCCCATATTAGAGCCATTAAAGTTTTCGTTATTCATTCTGGGCTCCCTTCTCTTTTATCATCTTGGAAAACGCCTTAGAAAATCTTTCGGTTGCAGTTTTCACTACGTCAGCATAATCAATCTTCTCAGATTCGATTATCTCCTTTAGCTTATCTTTATCGAGGTTTCCCTCGTCCAACATTTCGTCAATTTTCTTCGAATTTTCTTCCGACACTCTGCCAAGAAGTTCCATATCGATTTCTCTAATAACCAGCTCTTTTACCGTCTCTTTTAGACCACTCTCATCTCCGTTCCTTTCGGCGACGTTGTTGTCTTTTATAAGCTGTTCGACGTATTGGTCGAGCTCCTGCTCGAATTTTGCGTCATCCATAGCGCTAATTCCTTTATTTGTTATATAACCTTTTTCTACTTTTAATCTTATTACTTATGCTAATCCGTGTCAAGCCTTAAGCGCTTTCAAATTAAGCCAAAACATCCGATTCTAGGTTACAAACCCGAAACCCAAAATCAAAAAACCGAACATCAAGTTCGGTTTTAGAAAAGGAAGAGGTTCTATCTTATGCTAGAATTCCCCCAAGTGAAAAAAGTTTCAGAGCCGCCTTGCCGCGAGCAAGTGTTGCACGATCGACTTTTTTATCTTTATGCAATTCCCCGCCATCGTTCATATCTTCAAAAGATAATCCACAAGATGACTCAAAAACATCTTTCTTTAAGTTGATATTAGGTGTAGTCATAGAGTTTTGTTTCCTTGTTTATTTTTTTATAGAGTTTTTATTTGTTAGACTTTGTTTTTTATTATCTAACTGTCTCCAATACTAGCACACTTTTTGGAAAAAGTCAATACCTTTTATGCTTATTTTTCACGAAAAGTCAAATCCGCCTCTATTATTCCCGGCAAAAATTCATCACCAATTGTACTACTACTATTTATTTTGTAACGCAGCATACTCGTAAAACCAGAAAAGCGTCAAGTAGAGGCGGAACGCGAAAAGAAGTACGTAAAGCTTACGCTTTTTCTAGACTTATTGTCACCTGTTCCCCCTCAACTTTTACGATTTCGTCGTACGCATAATTTTGCTTATTATCGCCACTAGAAAATTCCGTAGCAAGTACTTCTGCCTTCACCATCTCGGCATACTCCGGCTCAATCGCACATCCCACGTATAACCGAATCCTATCGTCCACAGATAGCCCAGCTTTCTTCCTTGCTGCCTGCACCACACGAATCAACTCGCGAGCGAATCCTTCCGCTCTAAGTTCGTCTGCCAATTCCTTGTTTAATTTTGTTACCGTGCCATGTTCAACTTTTTTAACATTGACCTCGTCCGCAATCATTTGCTCGTATTCTTCCAGCAATTTATCACCAGAATATACAAACGAACTAAGCGGCTGGCGTACCTTAATTTGTTCCTCTGTATCTGACCGCGTCATCCTCTGAGCTAGACCCTCCGAGATAATTTCACGCGTCCTCGCCATCTGTTCTATCACTTCTACATCTACTTCGCCCTCCCCTGGGAAATCAAGCAAATGCACCGAATCCGACTCGCCCATCAGTCCGGTTAAATTATGGTACAACTCCTCGGAAAGAAATGGTACAAATGGTGCAATAATTTTACTCAAAGTTAGAAGTACATAGTACAAAGTCGCATAAGCCTCTTCCTTGTCAGCCGAATCTTCACTCTTCCAGAAGCGCCTACGGCTCCTACGTACAAACCAGTTAGAAAGATCATCCACGAACGGCAAAATCCCACCTGTCGCCTTTGGTAAATTATATTCTTCCATCCCCTCAACAATCTCATCTCGAAGCATATGCACTCTCGACACAATCCAAATATCTAACACATTTTTCAAATCGGCAATTTTGAGGGAGTAAGACGAGGCGACGGGAGTAGCGGAGCGAGCCGTACTTTGCGTACGGCGAGCGAGCAACGCACCCGTCAACGAAGTATTACGAACGTCAAAATTGTCGACATTAGCATACGTCGCAAAGAAATCATAGACGTTCCATATCATCGACAGCTTCCGTGCCACATCGCTCACATCCTTGTCGAGCAGCGCAAAATCCTCCCCAGCCAGCACCGGACTAGATAATAATAAGAACCTTAACGAATCCGCCGAATACTTATCCATTAGTTCATTTGGATCAGTATAATTTCCAAGTGACTTGGACATTTTTCTACCATCATTCCCTGCTAGTGTACCCGTTGTAATTACATTTTTATACGCGTTCTTCGCCCCCCCTTTAGCTTTCTTGCCAAACGCGCCACATTCCGCAAGCGCCGTATTTACCGTATGTACATAATAGAACCATGCGCGTACTTGTCCTACATATTCCACGATAAAATCAGCAGGGTAGTTCTTCTCAAATCTTTCACGATTCTCAAACGGATAATGTAGCTGCGCAAATGGCATCGAGCCCGACTCAAACCAACAATCCAGCACCTTATCTACACGCTTAAAATGCTCTCCATCAACATCAAATTCTATTGCATCCACCCATGGACGATGATAATCCTCAAGTTCAACACCAGAAAGTTCCTTTAACTCTGCATAGCTTCCTACTACACGAACGCTTCCCTTATCACCCTTCCAAACTGGCATCGCTGTCGCCCAAAACCTATCGCGCGACAAGTTCCAATCTGGCGCCTGCTCAATATTTTTTGCAAATCTTCCATGTTTCAAATATTCTGGAAACCAATTAATATTCTCGTTTTCAGAAAGCATCATCTCCTTTTGGCTCTGTACATCGAAGAACCAACTTGGAAACGCTCGATACATAATACGAGTTTTTGATCTTGGATTAAACGGATACTCATGCTTAATGTATTCAATTTTCCAAATAATACCCGCTGCTTCTAAGACTTTTGCGATAAACTTATTTCCATCCCAAATCTGAATACCATTTTCATCCGTATCACGCATGCCAAGCTCTTTAAGCTTCGAAGCCCACGGCTCAATATAATAACCATTCTCATCTAACGTATCGACAAATTCCGCTTCCGTCTCATGTTCAAGATAAAGTGCATAGTCGTCTTCGCCATATGCCGGTGCAATATGTACGATTCCTGTACCTTCTTCTTCACCCACAAACTCCGCAGTAAAGATTTTGCACTTTGTGCCGTCTAGCGACTCGTATTCAAGCCCAGCGAGCTCTTTACCCTTGAAAGTTTTCTCCGGCTTTACTCCAGGTAAAATCTGCTCCGCCCGCTTCACCATTAGTATCAGACTTTCATTATCAATTGCATACAACCCATATTTCGCTTCTGCTTTCACGGCTAGCATTCTATTTGCCATCAACGTCCACGGCGTCGTAGTCCAAGCAAGCATATAGATTTTAGGTTCGTTCAAATTTTCAGATTTATGCAATGAAGTAGGAGTAGCAGAGCGA
The DNA here is from genome assembly GCA_045615025.1 of Candidatus Nanosyncoccus sp. Classification (GTDB taxonomy): domain Bacteria; phylum Patescibacteriota; class Saccharimonadia; order Saccharimonadales; family Saccharimonadaceae; genus Nanosyncoccus. The sequence continues at coordinate 5,601 of JAZLDZ010000022.1, forward strand.
GCCGTACTTGAAGTACGGTGAGCAAGCAACGCATCTGCTGAAGCAGCAGAGACTGAAAATTTAACGAACGCACTTGGGTCAGTCACTTCTTGATACGCATCATTGTCCATGGTGACCTCAGCCTTCGAAACTGGCGTCGCAAACTTTGTATCATACATCAAAACCTTGCGCCCTTCATAGATTTTCCCAGCGTCATAAAGCGTCTTAAACGCCCACCACACCGACTCCATAAAATCTTTATCCATCGTGCGATACGCCCCACGGAAATCTACCCAGCGTCCAATTCTATCAATCGTTCCTTCCCACGTTTCAGAATTCGCCACCATACTTTCGCGCGCCTTCAAAATATAATTCTCAAGCGAAATCGCGTTATCACCCGTACCACCAATCTGCCTTCTATCAGTAATGTTTAGCTGCTTCTCCACAAAATTCTCTGCTGGTAGTCCATGACAATCCCAACCCCATCGCCTCTCTACATGCTTTCCGCGCATCGTCCAATATCTCGGCACTGCATCTTTCACAATTGAGGAGAGCAACGTACCATGATGCGGCATGCCCGTAATAAACGGAGGTCCGTCATAAAACACATAGGAATCATCTTCATCACGAGAGATGACAGATTTTTCAAAAATCTTATTCTTCTTCCACCACAAAACTAGTGCTTTTTCGTATTCGATAGCTCTTTTTCTTGGTTGATATTTCATCTCTCCTCCTTTTTACTTTGATATTCTCTATAGTCTCCCGGAATCCCCCGTATTGCTGCTTCCTTTAGTTTGTCTTCGAACAAACAGTATATATTATCAACTCCGCATTTCTTGTCAAAGTATTCTTTCAGCTCGTATAGTTTTCTTAGCACCTTTTGCGGCTCTGGCAACTCGTGTCTTGCTAACACCGAGCAAAACCGTCTTTCGATCGTCGTAATCCCATGCGAACCCGCCATAAAATCCGCCAGCTGAATTAGTTTGTCATAATCATCATACTCAGTATTCATTACAAAATCTTTTACAAACTGCTCTTTTTCCGGATCGTCAAGCTCAAGAATTTCTACTTTTTCTTTCGGGTTAAACGAATGTGTTAAACATATTTTTGCAATTTTTGGCATTCCCTTTTCCATTAGAAGCTCATAACCATAAATCGTATGGTTCATTCTGGTCTTTTCTGCTTTATATCGCCCAATATCATGTAAGAGTCCCATCGCGTATGCTTTATCGGCATCCATCCCAGCGTGCATCGCAATTGTTTCTGCAACTTTTGCCGCTCCCCGCGAGTGGTTTTCCCACGTCAAAGCTAGCTCATCAGTCCTCTGAGCTCTTCCCCATGCAAAAAGTCTATCAGCTTCCTCTCGCAGTTCCATATATCCACCTAATTATATCATAAAACCGCAAAGATAAAACCTTAACCAGCTACCCCGCCACTACTCCAGTATGCTACCTGCTCCACTAGTGGCAAAGGCGTTCCTCTCCACATTGCCAGCACTTTTCCATTACTTTCATCGATCGCCAAAATCGTCGGGTATTCCACCACGTCATACGCCGCCGCAAAATCACTCCCTTCCCTCGTTTCTGGATCGACATGTTCAATTTTCACGTGTCCGGCTTCGCTCTCGAACGCCCTTATCCATTCTCGCACTTCTCTAGCATAATCCGTCTGTTCATTCCAAACTATTACTGTTCTCATTTTTTACCCTCCTTTTTCCGCTTTTGTTCTTTTATGATCTGCTCAAATTCCGCTAAGCTCGTAAACTCCTGGAATACGCTCGCAAATCTTACGTAAGCAACCTCATTCACTTCAGCAAGCACGTCTAACGTCAATTCTCCAATCTGTCTCGAAGTCACTTCCTCTACGCCTAAATCATAAATTCTATCCATCACTTTATCTACTACTTCTTCCACTTCTAGTGACGAATTAAAGAACTTCCCCACACTTCTTTTTACTGAAGTAATTAGTTTATCACGATCAAACTCTTCTTTGTTTCCACTCCTTTTTCGCACCATGATGGTCGGCATCTCTATGCGTTCATAAGTCGTAAACCTAATCTTCCCATCCGAAGTCACTCTCCGCCTACGAATCATCGTCCCATCCATCGCCTCACGACTTTCTAGGACCTTACTATCTCCAATTTTTATGTTTAACCCCATTCTTACCTCTCCTATCTCTAAACCGCCACCTATATGCGCGCTCTATAAAATTAGCACTCTCATGCCGAGAGTGCTAATGCTTATTTCTTCCTTCTCAGCTTCGCCCTTAATGTTGGCGGAACATCCAAGTCCTCTTCTCCTTCTTCACTTCTAATCGAATCCCACATATTTGTCTTACTGTCTTTTGCTACAAAATCTTCTTGTGCTACAGTTGGCTTTTTCTCAGCCTCTTCCTCTTCTACCTCAGCAACCACTGTCTCATCAATGCTAGCGTTTTCCTTTGCCTTTAGAGCCTCAACGTCTTTTTCGATTCTCTCTGCTTCTGCCGCTTCTGCACGCTCACGATCAATCGCGCGATAATAATCCGAATCAAATCCGGTTGCTACCACTGTAATTACGATCTCATCCTCTAACTCTGGACGAATACTTGCACCAAAGATAATATTTGCATCCGGTGCCACTGCGCCAGTAATTACCTCAGCCGCCTCTTGGATTTCTGACATGCTCATATCATATCCACCAGCTACGCTAAAGAGTACCCCTCTAGCACCCTCAATCTTAACTTCAATCAGTGGAGACTCAATTGCCTGCTGTGCAGCAAGTACCGCTCTATTTTCTCCAGATGCACGACCAATACCCATAAGTGCTGAGCCCGCATTTTTCATGATTGCCTTCACGTCAGCAAAGTCCAAGTTGATTAGGCTATGTTCAGTAATGAGTTCGGAAATTCCTTGAACACCCTGACGAAGCACGTCGTCAGCAATCTTAAACGTCTCAAGAAGTGGCGTACGAGGATCAATTGTCTGAAGCAATCTATCGTTAGGAATCGTAATCAAGGCATCCACCTCATGCGATAGCTTCTCAATCGCCTCATCTGCATTTTCGCGACGCTTAGCACCCTCAAAGGTGAATGGTTTCGTAACTACGCCAACAGTTAGAATGTCACGGTCATGTGATTCCTGCGCCACAATCGGACCAGCACCAGAACCAGTACCACCACCAGCACCTAGCGTAATGAACACCATATCTGCACCATCAAGTGCCTTGCCAATCTGGTCACGACTCTCCTCGGCCGCTTCACGACCTTTCTCTGGATCGCCACCGGCACCAAGACCTTTACCAATGTGCACCTTATTGTCTGCGCTCGAATGATGGAGTGCCTGCGCATCTGTATTTACGGCAACAAATTCAACGCCCGATAGTCCGACTTCTTTCATGCGGTCCACGGCTGAACCACCGGCACCACCAACGCCGACTACTTTAATACTTGCTGTGCTTTCCACCTCTGTTGGCTTAATTTCGGGCATACATTATCCTCGCTTATAATATAATTACCCCTAATTATAACACAGGTTTTTCGCACAAATTAGATTTTCTAAAAAAATCCCTTGCTTCTCTCAGCTTTCTTAAATTTTCTAAAACTTTTTGAAAATTTTTCCAAAAATTCCCCCACCAGACTTCTTGTTTTTGCCAGCTTTACCACCACGCATCGCGCCCTGATTCCCATCTCTCGCGCACATCAAAGCCAGACCTACTGCCGCTGCATATTCCGGTTTTTCAATCGCATCTGCTACTCCACCTAGCTCCATCGGCACCCCAATTTTTACCGATGTTTCCAGCACTTCTTTAGCAAACGCCGCAACATCCTTTAGTTTTGCGCCACCACCTACTAGTACAATCCCCTCTGGTAATCTCCTGTCATATTTCGCAACTTTTAGTTCCTTTCTAACGTTTTCAAAAATCTCGGCAAGTCTTGCTTCTACAATTTCGCAAATTTCTGCCTTAGAAAACGCCATTTCCTCGCGCCCTTTGCGTACAATTATTTCACCCGTTACTTCTTCATCTGCTGCTCTTGCCACAAACCGTCTCTTTATATCTTCTGCAATCTCCGGTTCTATCTGAAGCACAATTGCAAGGTCATTTGTAATGTTATGGGCACCCACCGGAATCACCCCTACATACTGCAAATCGCCCTCTTCAAAAATTGCTACACTCGTCGTCGCACCACCAAGGTCTACTACGGCGACGCCATTTTCCATCTGTTTTTCCGATAATACCGCTCTTGCCGCTGCCACTACGCTCGGCACTAACTTTTCCGCCGTCACTTTTGCCCCCTCCGTTGCCTTGCGTAAATTAATTGCGTTCGGTGCCAATGCCGAAATTACACTTGCCTCAAGTTCTAGTCTCGAACCAGTCATCCCTAATGGGTCTTTTATTCCTGCTTGTCCATCCAAAGTATAAGAAAGCGGCAACACATCTAGAATATCTCTATTTGCCGGCACCCTGCCCACTACTGCAGCCTGCTCTACTCTTGCAAGATCATCCTCGTTAATCTCATGATCTTCCGCACCCACAGCAATCATTCCTGCCGCTTTTACACTCATTACGTGCGCACCATTAATCGAAACATAGGCAGAATTTACTTCAAACCCACTCATTCTTTCTACTTCACCTAACATTCTATCGATTGATTCGGCTGGACCAGTCAAATTCGCTACTACGCCCTTCCTCATTCCTGCATTTGGCGCTTCATTATAACCCACAACAGATATACCGCCGTCTTTTCCAACAGTTGCCACCACAGCACGGACATTCTCCGTGCCCACATCAAGTCCTACTGCATATTTCGAGACTTCATCCATAATTGCATTATACCATAAACGCAATAAACGTGTTAACAGAAAATGCTTGAAACTAACACTTTCCAAACAATACCCCGAAAAAACTTATTTACATTCCTCAATCCGGTAGCGTCAGAATCTCGTATCCAGTTTCAGTCACAAGAATCGTATGCTCAAAATGACACCCAAACGAACCGTCATTCATCACTACCGTCCATCCACTTCCATCTTCTAGGATATGGTTTTTCGGCTTTCCAAGCGACGACATCGGCTCAATGCAGAGTGTATCTCCCACCTTTAATTCATACCCATGTCCCCTCTTACCATAATTTGGCACATCTGGAGATTCGTGCATCTTCTTCCCAATAAAATGCCCTACATAATTCGTAATTACCCCCAATTTTCCTTTTTCTAGCGTCTTCTCTACTGCATAGCCAATATCACCCAGTTTTGCCCCCGGTTTCACCTGTTCTATTCCCTCATAAAGCGCGCTTTCCGTCACAGAAATCATCCGCTTCACCGCTGTCGAGCCAGTCCCGCCTACTAACATCGTAAACGCCGAATCAGTGTAGTACCCCTTGTATTTAATCACCATATCAAAAGATACTTTATCCCCTTCCTCCAACACATAATCAGATGGCGCTCCATGCACCAATTGTTCATTGGTGGAAATACAAATCGCCCCTGGAAATTTTTCTTCTAGCTCATCATAGGCCACACTTGCTCCCCTCTTTACCACCTCTGTTCTCACCCAAGCATCAATTTCTTTCTCACTCATCCCTGGTTTTACATATTCCTTCAAATCTCGAAGCAATCCACCAAGAATCTTACCCCCCTCTCTCATCGCTGTTATTTTTTCTTCATTCATATCTACTCCCCGTAACTCT
>JAZLDZ010000023.1:0-1880 GCA_045615025.1 Candidatus Nanosyncoccus sp.
ACAACCCACCCCACGCGTTATCCGCACCTCCGCACCTACTGCCGCCCCTACCACTTCTATCACCCCTACACGCGAATCTTTAGCTACTCGTCCAACTACTACTGCTCGCCCAGCCACTGCTCGCGCCACCACTCGACCAGCTACTAATATACGCGATCCACGCAGATTTCGCACTGGAAAGGTAATTTAATGGGAAACAAGAAGAGATCTACCAAGAAAAACCTCAAAACCATGAGCAAAAACACTAATGTGCAAAAGCTCCGTAGTACTTCTCGTGTTTTCAAATATGGTGCCATTAGCTTCACTAGAAACATTTGGCTTTCTGTCGCCGCTACTCTCGTAATGAGTATTACGCTTATTATTCTATTTATTACCGTTATTGCTAGTGGAATTCTTGCTTCCACCGCCGATACTATGCGTGAAAAGATCGATATCACTATCTATTTGAGACCTGGCACACCTACTTCTACACTTTCTACCATGGCAGCTACTCTTTCTGCCGACGATAACGTCAGCAGCGTCAGCGTTTCCACCTCCGAAGAAGAATACGAAAGTTTCCTCAAAGAAAATGCCGACAATGAAGATTTACTTGCTGCCCTCTCTGACGAATCCGGCGAAATGCGCGCCAAAATGATTGAGCGTATGCAATCCACCATTAGAATTAAAGTCAAAAACATCGACGACCTTTCCAGTATTAAAACCATTGTCAACACTAATCGTAACTTCATGGTCAACGTCGACCCATCTAACCCACCAACCTACGATGTTAATCGTGCCGAGATCGAAACCATCACCAACTGGGCAAATATTGCTAGAAACGGCGGCATCGTACTATCTATTGTATTCTTGACTATCTCTATTCTAGTAATCTTCAATACTATTAGAATGGCAATTTTCTCCCGCAGGGAAGAAATCTATATGATGCGTCTAGTTGGCGCCGACAACAGCTTCATTCGTGGACCATTCCTTATCGAAGCCCAAATTTCTGGTATTATTTCTGGTATTGTCGCTACCACTATTAGCTATGTCGGCTTCAGAGCCCTCGCCCCACACCTAGAAAATTACGGCATCGACATCTCTTTTATCTCCCGCGCACTCGATAGTAGCTTCCTTGTCGTCATCTATCTAGTTGCTATTCTAATTGGTATCAGTATTGGCACTTTGTCTTCACTTCTTGCCATTTCTAAATACCTAAACAGCACACCAAAACGCACTCGCGTTAGAAAATAATCTACCTCTCCTTATTGCTCTTGTTTTTTTATTCCGCTTATGCTAATATAAGCTCATGAAAGCTCTCAAAACAAACACATTCAGATTTTTTGTCCCCATCTTAATTTTTAGTTTAGTTATTACTCCGCTCGCACTATCCGGTAATGCGTTTGCAGATTATGCCGTCTGTACTTCTGATGCCTGCAAAGCTGCCCAAGCCGCTGAAAACGAGCTTCGTCAAAAAGCCTCCGAAGCCGTCAATGAAGCTCAAACTGTCGAAGGCGAAGTCGCCAAGCTCGACGCCGAAATCGCTGCCATCCAAGCCAATATCGACACATCTATCGCTATGGTAAACGAACTCAAAGAGCAAATTAAGCAAACGGAGGAACGCCTAGACAATCAACAAGACGGGCTCGCCAGTTTGCTCGTGCAAATGCACTTCGACCACGATACCGATCCTATTTCCATTCTTGCTAGCTCTAAGTCCCTCTCTGACTACGCCGAAAAACAAGCACGTACCGAAACGATTAAGACTCAAATCGCCGCTGGAATCGAAACCATCAAAGAGCTGAAAAAAGACCTAGAAGGCCAAAAAGCTGACATGGAAAGACTTATCGAGGAGCAAGAAGGTCAACGTGCCGCCATCGCCGAAAAACGCGCCGAACAACAGC
>JAZLDZ010000024.1:0-1919 GCA_045615025.1 Candidatus Nanosyncoccus sp.
AAAGAAGCTACCATCGAATAAAAACCGGCCTCATTCGCCGGTTCCATGATACAATTTAAGTATGAAACGTATACTATCTTCTTATTATACCAAACTTTTTGTGTTTTGTCAAATACTTATGCTTATTTTTAGCGTATGCATACCCTTAAATGTCAGCGCCGCAAATACTAATGCCTTCTACTTTGAAGATGCAATCTTCGACTACTACCTCACAAAAAACGACGACGGCACTAGTAATATGCACGTCACTGAGACCTTAACAGCAGTTTTTCCAGACACTAACCAGAATCACGGCATTACACGCTACATTCCATATTCTAATCAAGATGGCGAAAACATTACCGCGCAGAGTATCAATGCTTTGCATCTTTCTGCTACTCGCAACGGAGAGGCCGAAGAAATCGCCAAGACCGAGACCAAAGACGGTGCGTATGTTTTCTATTTTGGTAACAAAAGCTCCTATGTCCACGGTCGTCAAGTCTACGTTTTAAACTATGATTTTGTAAACGTTATTACCGAATTCGACAACAACAATAAGCTCACCCACGATGGCAAAAACGCCGCTTTCCAAGAACTATATTGGGACACCAACGGCACTGGCTGGAGTCAACAATTCTATCGCCTCACTGCCAACCTTCATTTAGAAGATGAGATGACCGCAAACCTCATTGCAGACAAGACTTCCTGCTACGTCGGACGTTTTGGCGAATCCGGCAAGAATCGCTGTAGTATTTCTTCTTACAAAAACACCGTCTCCTTTGCCACTACTAATCTATCTGCCGGAGAAAACTTAACTTTTGCCGTCGATTTTAAGCCAGACACTTTTGTGGTAAAAGCTCCCGTAAAAAGCCCTATCGTACTAATTATCACTATTCTGAGTGCGCTTGGCGGAATCCTAGTTGTTATCTTTACAATCTACAAATACAACGAACGTAACAAAGAGAAAAAATCCTACTTCAAAGGCCTTTTCGTCGCCCCACAATACCAGCCATACAAAAATATCACTGTCGCCGAAGCCGAAAAAATCTACATGGACTCAGTAAAAAGCAGCAAAGTTGCAACTCTGCTTGAACTCGCCATCAATAAAAAAGTCCAAATCATAAAAGCCGAAAAATCCGGCGTATTCAAGAAGAAAAACCAATGGAAAATTAAACTTCTAGATAGCAAGGGACTTTCTCGTCCGCAAGAAACCATCCTTAAAATCCTTAACGGCGGCACCCTTCCAAACAAGAACGAAGAATTTGAACTAAAAACTCAAACCTACTCATCATCGCTAGCTTCTCTTAACAGAACCTACCCTACTACCGCCGAAGATTCATTAAAGGAAAAGGGCTATTTAGAGCAAAATGCAAAAAAGACTAATTATACCTTTCTTCCTTCCTTATATTTCTTCCTGCACATCTTCGTTATTACTTTTATATTGCTTAGCGTTCTCGGTCCAACCAAAAAATACCTTTATGGCGAATTCTGCTTTGCCGCAATGTATACCATAGACACTGTTGGTATTTTCCTCAGTATTATCCTCGCTTCCAAACTTAAAGATTACACCAAGTACACTACAAAGGGCCTCGAACTCGCTAATTACCTTAACGGGCTCAAACTCTACATCTTTATGGCGGAAAAAGACCGCCTAGAGTTCTTGCAGTCCGTCAAGGGCGCCGATATTAGCGACAAAGGTGTCGTTAAGCTTTATGAAAAACTCTTACCATACGCCTGTCTCTTTGGCGAAGAAAAATCCTGGATGGATGAACTTAACAAATACTACGAGTCTCTCGATTATGAACCATACTGGTATCACGGCAATGGCTATCTTACCGGTTATATGCTAGGTAGCATGATTTCTACCACCAATTCCAGTATTACTAGCGGTACTGTCGCACCACATAGCTCTAGTTCATCCGGATTCTCCGGCGGCGGAG
>JAZLDZ010000025.1:0-1980 GCA_045615025.1 Candidatus Nanosyncoccus sp.
ATATCGTCGATATGTGCAATATGGACGTCGATACTACACTCGAAGTTTTGAACAAAGATTTACAATTCACTGATGCCGAACATCAAATTGCCGATCCAATTCTAAAAGAAATAAGGGAGCGCGTAAAGTTTATGAAAGACGTCGGGCTAGGTTACCTAGAACTTGGTCGTGCCGCCAATACGCTTTCTGGTGGCGAGGCGCAACGTATTCGTCTAGCTACACAAATTGGCTCTGGACTCCAAGGCGTTTTGTATGTTCTTGACGAACCATCCATTGGCTTACACCAACGCGACAACGATAAATTAATTGCTACATTAAAGCACTTGCGTGATTTAAAAAACACCGTCCTCGTAGTTGAGCATGACGAAGATACTATGATGAGTTCTGACTATATTGTTGATATCGGCCCAGGCGCTGGCGTAAATGGCGGCAAAATCGTAGCGTGCGGCACGCCAGAAGAAATCATGGCAAATCCTGACTCGGTAACTGGACAATATCTCTCCGGCAAGAAAACTATTCCCATACCAAAGAAGCGCAGGAAGGTTAAAACCGTGATGCAGAATAGCAAAAAAACACCACAGTACTTATGTGTTCATGGCGCTCGCGAAAACAATCTTAAAAACATCGATGTTAAATTTCCACTTGGCGTCATGACGGTCGTTTCTGGCGTTTCTGGTTCTGGTAAATCAACGCTCGTGAATGATATTTTAGCCAACGAACTTTTAGCTCGCCTTCACCGCGCACAGACCGTTCCTGGCGCTCACGATTCTATAGATGGTATCGAATACCTAGACAAATGCATCGTAATAGATCAAAGCCCAATTGGTCGCACGCCGCGTTCTAACCCAGCAACCTACACTGGTGTATTCAATCAAATCCGTGAGCTCTATGCCAAGCAACCAGAAGCTGAAGTACGTGGCTACAAGGCTGGACGTTTTTCCTTCAATATTAAGGGTGGTCGCTGCGAAACTTGCCAAGGCGATGGCGTCAATAAAATTGAAATGCACTTCCTTCCCGATGTTTATGTTACCTGTCCAGCATGTCATGGCAAACGTTACAATCGCGAAGCATTGGAAATTAAATATAAAGGCAAAACTATTTCCGACGTGCTTGATATGACGATTGACGAAGCTGTTGAATTTTTCGCCAACATTCCAAGCATTGCGCCGAAACTAAAAACTATCCAAGAAGTCGGTCTCGGATATATTCGCCTTGGTCAACCTGCGACTACTTTTTCTGGTGGGGAAGCGCAGCGCATTAAGCTTGCTACTGAGCTTTCTCGTCGTAGCACTGGCAAGACTCTTTATATTTTGGATGAACCAACTACTGGACTCCATACCGCCGACGTCAAAAAATTACTTAGTATTTTGAACAAACTTGTCGATGGCGGCAACTCTATGATTATTATCGAACACAATTTACACGTCATTAAATCTGCCGACTGGATTATCGATATGGGTCCAGAAGGCGGCCAGCATGGCGGCACCGTAGTCGCAGAAGGCACACCAGAGGATTTGGCAAAAAATGCAAAAACACCAACCGGCGAGTACCTAAAACAACTGCTCTAAGTATCGTAAAATCCCTTGCCTTCCCATCCCGTTTACGGTAAAATAATAAGCATGAGTAGTGTGTGGAAATTAGCCCCGGGGGGGGGGTCTTAATAGAGTTAGGAAGAAAGCTAGCTTTATTAGGAAACAGGAAAGGGTTGGCCTTTTGCATGCTAATAAACGTTGGCAAGCTTTCACCTATGGTGTCTATGTTTTTGTAGTTTCTTTCCTCTCCACCTTCTTCATCTCTTCCATCCTCACTCCAGCCTCTACTACCAATGCCGACACTAATACATCAGATTCTATTTCTGCTGATGGCTATAACCTCACCCTCTCTGCCACTTCTGCTGTCAATCTAGACCTTGCCGTGTCAGAAAACGACACTATGACAGTAGCCGGTAGTACTGTTTCTGTTGTCACTACCTCTCCAGGC
>JAZLDZ010000026.1:0-4448 GCA_045615025.1 Candidatus Nanosyncoccus sp.
GATGGATTTATTTTTATCACTGGGCGAATAAAAAATACAATTATTCTAAGCAATGGCGAAAATGTTAGCCCAGAAACAATTGAATCAGAATTTATGAAATTTAAGGGCGTAAGAGAAGTAGTTGCCTATAGCAAAGACGATGAAATATGTTTAATGATTTTCCCAGAAGAAGATAGAATTGGCGATAAAATATACTTCGAAACTTTACGTCGGCGTTATAATTATAGTAAGCCGAGAAATCGTAAGGTTGCACGGATTAATCTTCGGACGACAGAATTTATTAAAAATAGCAGCCAAAAAATCATTCGTTCAAAAATTATGGAGGAAAATGAACTATGAAAGATGAAGTCGTAGACTTAATTGCAGAGACTTTGGAAATCGATAAGGCGGAATTAAAGGATGACACGGATCTAGCTCGCGATTTGAATGTTGAATCGATTGATTTAGTTGACCTCGTGACGGCTTTTGAGGATAAGTATAATTTTGAAATTCCTGATCAAGAGCTGAAGAATTTACAGACGGTGGGAGACATTGTTAAGTTTGTTGAAAAACGTCAGAAACAATAATAAAGACGGAATAAACTCTGGTATAATAGAGTTATGAATATCCTTTTTTGTGGGGACAAGAACATCGTTGATGGAGTGACTATTTCCGTTCTTTCCCTCATCAAGAATGTCAAAGACGAATTACATATTTTTGTCTTAACGATGGATTACAAAAATAAGAAAAAACGTTTTTTTAAAATTGAAGAAAGTGATGTGGCGGGGCTAGTTAGAGTATTGAAGGCAAAAAATCCAAATAATGAGTTGACTATTTTGGATGTAGAGGAGCAGTTTAAAAAAGAGCCAGCAACGGCAAATATGCGAACATATTTCACACCTTACTGCATGTTGAGGCTTTATGCTGATCAGTTAGATTTACCAGAAAAAATGCTGTATCTAGATACGGATGTAGTATGTTTAAAGGACCCGAGTGGGCTATATGATGTCAATATGGATAAATATGAAATGGCTGGAGTATTGGATCGTTATGGTTCGAACGTCTATCGTATCCCGTTTTTCAAGAAGCACTACATTAATTCTGGGGTACTACTAATGAATTTAAACAAAATACGAGAGACGGGTTTATTCAAGAGGGCAAGAAGGGCATGCAAGAGATTTCCAATGATTATGCCAGATCAATCAGCGCTTAATTTTTGTTCAAGATATAAGAAAATTATGCCGACCAAGTACAATAACCAAAAAGAAATTACAAAGGATACAGTGTTTCGACATTTTTCGAATACGTTCCAGTTTTTCCCTTATTTTAAGGTGATTTCGATTAAGCCGTGGAATGAAAAAGCTCTGCATCAGCAGTTGAATTGTTATGAAATTGATGATATCTTAGATGAATGGAAGGCGCTAAAGGAGGTAAAATGAAAAAGCCAGTAATTCCAATATTTTATACAGCGGACGATGCTTATGCGCCGTATCTTTCGGTGTCGATTATTTCCCTGCTAAAAAATGCAAATCCGGATTATCGATACGAGATATATGTAGTTTACGAAAAAATGAGTCTAAGGACATTGCGTAAGTTGATGACGTTAAAGGTTCTAAAGGAAAAGGACGCGCGCATACATCTAAAGCCAATGAAGGAAGTACTAAGCTTTATGACGGAGCGTCCGAATACGCGCCTTAATGCGAGTATGTTTACCCTCACGATTTATTATCGTATTTTTATTGCGCAAATGTTTCCACAATACGAGAAGGGCATCTATCTAGATTCTGATACCGTAGTGACTGGTGATATTTCTGAAATGTACAATGTCGAGCTTGGTAAAAAATATTTGCTTGGTGCGGTGAATGATTTTTCAATTAAGAAGAACAAGCCATTCATGAAGTACGTTGAGGAATATGTAGGTATTCCTAGGGATGAGTATTTTAATTCGGGCGTACTGTTGCTTAATTTGAAAGAGCTAAGACATCTACGATTCGATGAGCACTTTTTGTATTTACTCGTGCGATATGATTTTGATACGGTGGCACCAGACCAGGATTACCTTAATGCTATGTGCTATGGTAGAGTAAAACTCTTGCCGTCGAAATGGGATGCGATGCCGGCAAAAGACATAGAGCCGATGAAAGATCCAGGTATTGTGCACTATAATCTATATTTTAAGCCGTGGTTCTATGATGATATTGACTATGAAGTGTATTTTTGGCGCTATGCGGCACATTCGCCGTTCTTAAAACAAATTAACAAGATTAAATCCGAGGAGCATAGCTTAGAAAAAGATATGGAATTTCTCGGTCAAATGATGGCGCATGCTGACGCGGCGCATAAACACAAAGTGACATTTAAGAAGATCTTTGAAGGTACGGATGAAATTCGTGCTGGCAAACCAAGCGACAAAGAATACGTAGTAGTAGAAACGGGTTGGGGCTGGCACATAGTAAAGACTACGCTGTCTTTGCCACTTTTGCCACTTAAACCAATTGCGGGGGCGGTGAAGAAAAGTGCAGAAATGCTGAAGGGCACAAGGAAGAGAAAATGATAATTGGCGGAAGCAAGGCTCGTGTAATAGAAAATATTAAACGTGCCATTCTAGACGGTGCCCTTAACCGGAAAGTCGAGGAGGGGGATGCTATGATGACGGTGGAGCAAGAGCAGAAGCTGATTGCAAATTTTTATGCACTTCGAAAAAGTAAAACTTTCAAATTGAAACGTGCAGCAATGCAGAAAATGGAAAGTGTGCAGAAGCGTGCTTATGATAAGCTAATTGAAATAGATGGAATAGAAAATTTGCCGCCAAATGGACGTTTTATTATCACGAGTAACCACTTTAATCCATTAGATAATTTGTGTATAAAAAAGGTAATTAAGAAAGCCTATAGAGACGAGCCGGCAATAGTGATTCAGGCAACGAATCTTGCGGCGGAGGGTGTGATTGGCGAACTGTTTAACTATTTAAATCATATTCCAGTTTGTAAGAGTGCTAATTATATCCGGGGGGAGTTTATGGAGCAGATGAGCAAAACTCTAAACGCTGGACATCCAGTTTTGATTTATCCAGAAGAGGAAATGTGGTTTAATTATCGCAAGCCTAGGCCGAATCGACGAGGAGCGTTTTATTTCGCGGCGGAAATTGACGTGCCAATCGTGCCGTGTTTTGTAGAAATTATAGATACGGACAAGCCAGATAATGATGAATTCTTTGAATCGAAGTATATTGTGCACGTTTTGCCGACGATTTATCCAGATGAGACTAAATCGGTGCGACAAAATAGTATAGAAATGTGCGAGCAAGATTACAAAGAAAAATGTAAAGCTTATGAAGAGGCGTATGGAAAGAAGCTAAAATACGATTTTGAGGAAGCCGATATTGCTAATTGGCGCGCTTTTCGTAATTAATGTAGTGTGTAGTAGATAGTTTGGCGCGTTCTTGCAGCATGGAATGAGCCTTATCGTGGAGAGACTTGATTTTGGCGTGTTTGTCGAGATTCTCCTCGGCATAGAATGGGCCATCAATATAAATCGTAACGCGAGGTCTGCCTTTTCTTTTGGAGAAAGTGGAGGTGGCAGTAAAAATTGGCAGATTGTCGCGTACGGGAAAATTAAAAGAAGTTGTTTCGAAAGGTCGAATGCTAGTGTAGTACGGCCAAACGTGTGCTTCGGGATAAATTACGATAGCTTTTCCTTGTTTGGCGCGAGTAGAAATGGCGTCAAACAGGTTTTTCTTGCCGCGGATGGACGTTGGAATTGGTAATGCGCCAACAAGTGGTAAGATTGGCCCAAGAATTGGAATGCCGAGGTTAGAACTGTCGCAGATATAGTAAGGATGAACTGGGTTATAGAGGGCGGGATTGTAGACATCGCCATATGGTAAGGTGTGATTCGCGTAAATATAATACCCTTTTTCAGTTTCTTTTACGTATCTCTTGAGATTATCTTTACCGACGATTTTTAGATGAAGGGCGAATCTAGCATAGACTCTAGCGATGATTTTGAAGATAAAAAATAGTAAAAATCCAGCAAATCTTAAAAAGGGATTCTTCTTAATAAAAATGTAATCTTCCGGGATGGTTTTAGCTTGATTTTTTGTTTCTATAAAGTCGTCGGAATAGTCATTATAATAAACAGTCGTCATAGCACTAACTCTTTTCTTGATTCTGTTCTGATTTCTGGTTTGGCTCTTGCTCTAGTTTTTGTTCCTGCTTCTGGTTTTGGTCTTGAGCCTGCTTTTCCAGCTTTCGCTCGCGGATTTTAAGAATGACGATGTTGGCGAGAACTACTAACATGCTGATAATGACAAAGCTATAGAATGTGATACCACGATTAAGTAACATTGCTGAGCTGACCATTTCTATGCCAAAAACGGTACCGTAAAGGGCGAGAAAAATGGTTTCTGATAACCCAACGGCGCCAGGGATTGGAAAGCCTGCTGTGGCGATAAAGAGAACTGACTGCAT
>JAZLDZ010000027.1:0-6056 GCA_045615025.1 Candidatus Nanosyncoccus sp.
TGGACTTTATCAATCATATTGTTACTGGCACCATGAATAGTCGTATTTTTGGCAAGGCCAGAAAGCGTGGACTGGTTTATGGTATGGGTAGCTGCCTCACTAATAGCGCTCATAATTCATCTTGGGATTTCGATGGTGAAGTTAACCTCGAATCAGCCGAAGAATTATTTGCACTCATTAATCACGAACTAACTTGCCTAACTAAAGGCGAAATCACCGACAAAGAAATCGAAGCTGCTCGCGCCTACAATATTGGACGCTATCAAATCGGCGCCCAAACTGTTGCTCAACTTTCCGATTATTATGCCGAGAGCTACTTTGTCAGTGGCGAAATTGACAACTACGACCACGCCGACAATCTAATTAATTCTGTTACCAAAGACGATATCGTTAATCTGTCCAAAGAATTTATTTCTAGCAATATTTCTGCACTTGTCGCCGTTGGCTCTTGCGAAAAAGCCATCATTACCTCTCTCTCCGAAAAACTAAAAATAGGAGTATAATATATATTATGTTAAAACTAGCTATTTTAGGATATGGTGCCGAAGGAAAAAGCATCGAGCAATACTTCAAGACTCACCCATACGAAAACGTCGCACCAAAAGACATCAAAATTAAAGTTTTTGACAAATTTGAAGATAAAGATATCGACGGACTTGGACTAGAAAATTACGACGTTGTTTTTCGTTCGCCTTCCGTCCGCCCACATTACGAATATAAGAAATTCGAGCAAAAAAACGATACTCGAAACTATGAGGAAGCATACAGACTAGAATTTAAAAAACCTTATTGGACTTCCGCTACTAAATATTTCTACGAACATTGTCCAGCAGAAATCATCGCTGTTTCTGGCACAAAAGGCAAGGGAACTACTTGCTCCATGATTACTGCATTAATCGACGCCATCAATCATTCAGCTTATCCCGACAAAACCGACGCACCTAAGACTTTTCTTGTTGGCAACATTGGTATCCCTCCACTAGATATTCTCGACCAAATCAAAGAACACGACAATGTCGTCTTTGAATCCAGCAGCTTTCAGCTTTGGGATCTACATCAAGGCTCGAGCGTTGGTGTACTCCTTCGCATCGAACCAGACCATCTAAACGTCCACAAAGATTTCGAAGAATACGCCTATGCAAAATCCGCAATTTCTCGCTACAAAACCAAAGATGATTTTCTAGTCTATTTCAAAAACAATCAAACCACTAAAGCTCTAGCTGACAAATCTACCGCCAAAAAGCTCGCTTATCCAATCAAGCCCGAAAGTGCAAAGCTAAAAGAGCTGCTAGATAGCCTCACGATTCCCGGTGAACATAATCGCGAAAATGCCGAAGCTGCACTACTTGCCGTCGCTGCACGCTTCTTTGGCGGAGATTTAGAATTAATGCTAGCAAGCGAATTATACCCTGCCCTTAAATCTGGATTAGAAAATTTCAAGGGTCTACCTCATCGTTGCCAATTCTTGCGCAAACTTAACAACGTCAAATATTACGATGACAACTACTCGTCTGCACTTCCAGCAATGGATGTCGCACTTAAAGCCTTTGAAAACTACCCAACCGTTCTTATCGCCGGCGGTTTCAGCAAGGGCACCGATGCCGAAATAAAACAGCGTATTTTCTCAGCAAAAAATCTAGCAAAAGCTATTTTGATTGGTAGTACTAAAGAAATCTTAGCCGAAGGCGAAGACGAGTCAAAATACGAACTTGCAACCAGTCTAGAAGACGCTATTTCACGCGCCCGCACAGCAGCCGAAAAAATCGCTACACCAGAAAATCCAGCTATCGTCCTCATGTCTCCAGGTTTTGCTAGTTTTGATATGTTCAAAAACTTCACCGACCGTGGCGAACAATTTACGAAATTAGTGATGAGTCTAAAATAATGGAAAAAACTACCCCCCCTTTTGAATTTTTAGACTATCATTTTGACAAACAATCCTACCGCGCAACTTTTCGCTACAGAGGTAGAACAGCCGAAAATCCACTAATTTTTACAAAAACCGTTACATTTTCTGACCGCGCAATAAACTCCACACAAATTGACGATAAATTACTCGACCAAGCACTATTTTTAAGCTTCATTATTAACGGAACGTCTTATTATAAAGCCTTCCCAACTCGTGAAATTATTTTGCCTTACGATATCGACGAAAAACAAGCTAAATTTTTCAATGCAATCTATCAAGAAGGCCTTTCTCAATTCGCCTACGAAAACCATCTTACTCGCAAAGATTTAGCTCATTTTTCTACTACCACCACAACAACGGCTAGTAGAACAGCCACTCTCGCCGACTCGGAAACCACTAATACTAGCATCAGCACAGATACAGACAAAATCATCGCCCTTCAATCCGGCGGCAAAGATTCATTGCTGACTGCCGCGCTCCTAAACGAAAAACATCTTTCATGGACCGCTCTTTATGTTTCTACCTCTGGCACCTACCCAAAAATCATTGATGAAGTTGGAGCTCAGAACGTCCAAATCATTAGTCGCGACATCGATCTAGAAACCTTAAATGCCGCCGCCGAACTTGACGGCATGAATGGCCACGTTCCAGTTACTTACATTAATGTTTCACTCGCACTTATTCAAGCAATTTTAGACGGCAAAAACACGGTTCTTACCTCCATTGGACACGAAGGGGAAGAACCACATAGTGTTATTAAATCGGAAGATTCAAATGAACCTGATTTACTCGTTAACCACCAATGGAGCAAAACCAAGACAGCTGAAGAATTATTACAAAGCTACATTAAAAGCTATATTTCGCCAAAATTTAAAGTCTATTCTCCACTTAGAAAATATAGCGAACTCAAAATCGCCGAGCTCTTCACAAAAAAATGCTGGGGCAAATTTGGGCATAAATTTAGCTCCTGTAATGTCATAAATTACGGACAAAGAAATGATAATAGTGAGTTAAAATGGTGTGGTCATTGCGCCAAATGTGCTAACTCCTATCTGTTATTTGCTCCGTTCTTAGAACCTAATGAGCTTAATTCTATTTTTCCAGATAACAAATCTCTCTTTACTATCCCAGAACTAGCCGATGATTTTAAAGGTTTACTCGGCATAGAAAACAACCTCAAACCATTCGAATGCGTCGGCGAAATTGCCGAGCTTCGCACCGCCTATCACATGAAAAAACCTAGCTATCCCGACTTGCCATTTTCCGTTCCCGAATCCGACTTTGACTATAATCATATTTACGAATAGTCCACCCATATTTTTTATGCTATAATTAAACTATCTTGTCACACCTCGGTCACTGACAATGAGAAAATTTTTTAGCTTCGGATATCGTCATTTATATCCCTAGCCAGGAGCCAATAAATCAGGCTCACATAAATGACTCTTTATATTAATTTTAAGGAGTTACTTATGAAAAATAATATTAAAAACGAAAGAGTCGAAGTAATGGCACTTTTCGGTTACGAAATGACACCTTGCCAGCCGCTTTCTTTTAAGCGTCGCGGACAAGTTGGCGAAACCGAAGTGACAGAGCTACTTGGCACGCATATAAAGTTTGCCGGAAATGTAGCGATGCATTTCTTCGACATCATAGCTGGCAAAGAAAGATTGCAGCTTGAGTTCAACTCGAGGGATCTTTCTTGGCACCTCACACCGGCTATGTAGTTTTAAAAATCGCCCTCCCGGGCGGTTTTTTGTTGTATAAAAAATGCCAAGATAAGCGATTTTCTTAGAACAACCGCATTTCATTAAACGGGTAGAGCCTAAACAGCGCCGGCCCAATAATTCGACAATATGGTACAGTACCTAAGCCATTTCTAGAATCAAAAGAGTGTGAGCCTTCGCGATTATCACCCGCCACGAACAACTCTCCGTCCGGCACTACAGTATCAACTTCTCCCGATGTGTATTTCTTCGGTCCATCCGTATCGGATTTTCGCGTACTCTCATCTGGATTAAATCCATTTGGATGTTCATCGTTGTATACCGTCAACGTTCCATCTACCACCGTTACGCGCTCACCCGGAAACGCAATTACGCGCTTGATGATATATTGATCTTGTACGCCATTCTGTGCATCACACGTCAAAGGTCCTGTCGCATCGCCATTCGCGAACACAATAATCTGTCCACGTTCCGGTACATATTCCTGCCCGAGAAGATGAGCAATCGATACCGGTACACGGTTCACGATAATCCTATCATTTCCATGCAGAGTATTTTCCATCGAAACACCCACTACGTTGTAAGACCTAAACACAAAAGCATTGAGAGCCAGCGTACCAATTACCACTAAACCAATAAAAACAACTAGTGATAATAAATCCTTAACTAGCGGGTGCTTCTGGAAAAAACTCGGTGACCTCAATTCCATAAGAATATTATAGCATAAATAGTTTTACTTATATTATTTTAAGGCAGATTTTGTTATAATTATAGACATGGCAGATTACGTTTTAATTAGGAAGAGCAGGAATATTATTAGCTCTGTTTTGCACGTGATTTTAAATATCCTACTTGGTGTTTTTTCCATTGCCATCACCGTTATTACTGGTAGCTGGATTATCGGACTTGGATTAGTCTTATTGTCAAAATGGCGCGTCCTTGCCGTCCGCCCCCGTTATTGGATTACTAATTTACTTTCCAACTTAACCGATTTTATTGTTGGTGCCAGCTTCGTCCTTATTGCCTATTGCTCCGGCACCGTTTGGCTACCAATCCACTTTATATTGATGGCAGGATACGTCATTTGGCTGGTTTTCCTTAAGCCACGTTCCACCGAGCTTGCTGCCGAATTCCAATCTCTCTGCTCAGTCTTTCTTGGCACCACCGCTACAGTCATGCTTTTTGCTAGCTCTAATGCCATCTTTATGACATTTGCCTGTGCGCTCATCGGCTACTCCGCTTTGCGTCACGTCCTCGTCCAAAGCGACGAAAACGAATTCGGCATGCTAACTCTTGGTGGCGGACTTTTTGCCGGAGAAATTGCCTGGCTATCCAACTCTTGGCTTATCGTTTACACCTTCGGTACTACCGGCATCGCCGTGCCACAGCTTTCCGTCGTACTCACCGCTTTCATCTTTGTTTTGCATCGCATTTTTAAATCCGGTATGCGCCACGCCGGCCAACCTAACTTTTCCGAAATCGCCGCACCTATTATCTTTAGTGTCCTTATCATTACAGTATTAGTGATTTGGTTCAGCAACCCAATTTTCGACATTTAAAGAAAGGAGTCCTATGTCAAACAAGTCTAACAAAACCAGTAAAACCAGCAAAGTCAGCAAATCCACTAAATCAAGCCCATCAGTCAAAGCAAGCAAAGTAGACAAAACGAGCAAACCAAACAAATCAGACAAATCAAGCAAGATTAAACAAAGTAACTACCGCCTAGTAATCGGCACAATTGTAGGCGTAACCTTTCTATTCTCCGCCACAAGTCTCGGACTTTCAGTCTATAACACTTTCAACCGTCGCCCATTTTACTATAATTTCTATGATGGAAATAGTGCCACTTTCGTAGAGGGAAGCATCGCTGATATCGCCGACCACGTCTCAAAAAGTGTAGTCTCTATCGTTACAGAAACTACTGGTACTGATTATTATGGACGTAGTACATCTTCTTCCGCTGCCGGTACTGGCATGGTCGTTTCAAGCAATGGCTACATTCTTACTAACAAACACGTCGTCGACGGTGCCAAAAAATTCAAAATCGTCATGCATGATGGTACATCTTATTCAGACGTTTCCTTAGTCGGCACCGACCCGCTAAATGATGTCGCTTTCCTCAAAATTAACGGCGTAAGCGACTTGCAGCCCGTCACCCTAGGTGACTCCAAAACTCTCCAAACCGGCCAACAAGTTATCGCTATCGGCAATGCTCTAGGACAATACCAAAATACCGTTACACAGGGAATTATCTCTGGCACTGGACGCAGCCTCATCGCCACAGACAAGTCCAATTATTCTAACTACGAGCGTCTTTCCGACATGATTCAAACCGACGCTTCGATTAATTCTGGCAACTCTGGTGGACCACTTATTAACGCTGGCGGACAAGTTATCGGTATTAACACCGCTGTCTATTC
>JAZLDZ010000028.1:0-13517 GCA_045615025.1 Candidatus Nanosyncoccus sp.
AGAAGCCAATGTAGTAGGCAAAATATTCCAGATCGCCAGTAGCGAGCTCACGACCAGTACCTTCTAGAAGATCACGCGTGCGTACGCCAACGCTGTTTGCTGCTTCGGCATTGTAAGCTTTGACTTCTGAACGGAAACTAGAGAAAGTCGAAAAATATTTATTGGAAAGAGTGACGGCATAGGTATTAATTTCGGCTTGTTTGTTCGTGTATTGATCTTCGAGTTGAGAAGTTGAAGAATTGCTTCCATTACTATTCGACACGATAATGCCAACATAAGTCGCGATGGTTGAGCCAAGTAAGAGAATTGCAATAGCGGTGATAATAATGCGCTGCTTGACGCTAGTTTTTAATGATTTTGGATCCATGTTACCTCCTGGAATTAGAATTTATACAACTTGAGCATTCAAGCTCTCACCCACCGTAACTGATATTTCATTCATTATATCAGATATCTCGGCGTTCTCAAGAGTCTTGTCTAAGCTTGAAAAGCGCAAGTGGAAAGAGATATTTTTGGTAGCTTTATCTGCTTGGTAAATTGATGTTGGCTCAATACTAATGATAAGATTTTTTGCTTTAAATATGCTTAAAATTTTCTGAACACAATCGTCATACATAATATTGTCTGCAACTTTGATTGTTAAGTCACGCTCGACGGATGGAAACTTGCTAATCTTCGCTACGGAAACGGAGGTGTCCGGTAGGACGGATAGTAGTTTTTCTAAATCAAATTCAAAGGCGGAAACGCTAGTTCCGATTTTGAGACGTTTTAGGACGGGCGATTTAATTTCGCCGAGAGAAATCTCAAAATCCTTCACCGCGATGGTTGCTGAATGGAGCGGTTCGAAATATGAAGTACCATTTTCAAACTTTCTAATTTCTGGATTTTTAATTCCAAGTTCAGACAAAAGATTGACTGCAATATTTTTTGCTGAATAATAATCTCCAGTTACGACGAAAGCGAGATGAGTCTGAAGATTTGGTACACCGTCTTCGTCTTTACCTAAAGATTTTTTGGAGATTTGATTGATTTCGTAAACGGAAAAACCACGGAATCCAGCTTTGAGATTGTCACGAACCTTTTCGAGTAGTGACGGGATAAGGCTCTGGCGGAAGCATTGTAATTCTGGAGAAATGCTGTTGACGATTTCGTAAGAATCTTTGATTTTTTCGCCAACGGTTTCCTGCAAGCGGCGACTGACGAACGAGTATGTCAAAAGTTCATGTGAAGCAAAACGTCCAGAAAGAAGATTTCGCAAAGAGGACTTCAGCTCGAGCAGCGGGTCTTTTTCTGCGCCGATGAATGGACGAGTCGGGAAGTCGAGTTTAATATTGTCATAGCCAAGCAAGCGTCCAACTTCTTCAATGATGTCCTCTTTGATATGAATGTCGGTGCGCCATGATGGAGCTTTGACTACGATGCTCGAACCTTCCAATGCTTCGAATCCGACGTTCGCGAGTGTTTTTATGATTAAATCTTCATCATATTCCGTTCCGAGTAAAGCATTAATTTCTTTGACGGAAATGCTGATCTCCTCTGGTTCTTGTTCCTTGCCAGAAATTTCGAAGTCAACAATGTTTGCTGGAGAATCAAGCAGCATGGCAGAACAACGCGCAAGAGCCGGAACGACGCCAGAAATTGGTTGACCCTTAGTAAAGCGAGTGATGGCCTCGGAAAAAATACCATGCGCCATTTGCGTCTTGCGTAGATTGTAAAGCGAGAATGTGGCAGATTCGAGAATAATCTTTTTTGTATCGCCATCAATTTCTGTAGATTTTCCGCCCATAGCGCCGGCAAGAGCAACTGGGGCGTCGCCCGAGCAAATAACGATGTCGTTTTCATTTAGGTCGATTTCGGAATCATCTAGAAGCAACAATTTCTCGCCGGATTTTGCAGCGCGAACGGTAATTTTTGGTTCACCGCCACCGCCAACTGCTTTAAATTTATCATAGTCAAACGCATGGAGAGGCTGGCCAGTCATAAGCATGGTTACGTTGGTCGCATCAACAATTTTGCTAATTGTGCGCATACCGGCCTTAGCTAGAAATATTGCGTCCGTAGTTAGATAATTTGCTTTTTCGAGAGCACTATTTAGATTAGCGGTAGAAGTACCAAAAACAGCCGCGGAATAACGTGGACAAAGTTTTTCGTCCTCGACGCTAATTGAAACGCGTTCGGAATCAGTGACAGATTCGCCAAATTCTTTAGCAGAAAGTAGCTGATTGACTTTTAGTCCACCAAAATCGATACCTGGTTCATTAAATTTTACGCCGAGAATACCAGCAACTTCGCGCGCGAATCCAATCAGCCCAAAGGTGTCTGGGCGATGAGTAAGAGATTTGTTTTCGATGTCCAATATTACGTCATTCAAATCAAAGACTTCGGCAAACGAAGCGCCCGGTGCGACAGTTACGGTTTTTCCGGAAGCGTCAACATACTTTTGTTCCGGGTCGATTTCGACAATACCATCATGGTCTTCGCCAAGGTCGAGCTCGTCAAGTGCAGCAAGCATACCATGACTGTCGATACCACGGAGTGGACGGACAGAAAGTTTAAAATTTTCACCACCGTAGGTTTCTGGCACAATGCAACCCGGAGCAATCCAGACAGCAAGCATGCCAGCATGGACGTTTGGAGCACCACAAACAACTTGCACTAAATCTTTTTTTCCACTGTCAATCTGGCAAAGATGAAGATGTGTTTCTGGAATAGCTTCGCAGGTTTCGACTTTGACGATTTTAATCCCGGCATATTTTGGAGTAAGGTCTAAGCTACCCTCAACTTCCACGAGGCGAGCGCCGATTAATTTAATAAGCTCGGTCGCGTCTATGTTTTTTGCTTCGGGGACTAGTTTTTTGATTTCATTTAGACTAATTAGCATATTAAAACTCCTTTAAGAATTCAAGTTTACCCGATTCGAAATTGCGAACATCAGTAAGACCATATTTCAGCATGACGAGACGGTCAATACCGCCACCCCAAGCAAATCCTTTATAGATTTCTGGGTCGATACCAGCCATCTTTAAGACGTTTGGATGAATCATGCCACAGCCTAACATTTCTAACCAACCGTCACCTTTGCCACCTAGTGACTTTGGTTTTTCAATTAGGAGTTCGACGGAAGGTTCTGTAAATGGGAAATAGCCTGGTTGAGTTTTAATATTAAGGTTTTGGCCATAGTAAGTTTCGAAGAAATTTTTAAGTAGACCAAGCATTTGGCCCATAGTAGTGCCGCGACTTACAAAGATACCTTCGCATTGGTAGAATGTGTGTTCGTGCGTGGCATCGACGTCTTCATTTCTAAAGACGCGACCAGGAATGACAACAGCAATTTGACCATCGTGCTCGAGATTCTTTTTGTATTTTTTAAGGGCGCGGTGTTGCATAGTAGAAGTGTGAGCAGGAGGAATGAAACCTTCCGCTGTACGGAAAGTATCGTAGCCATCACGAGCAGGATGACCATCCGGGAAATTGAGTGATTCGAACATATGAAATTCGTCATCAAGCTGACGCGCTTCCATAACATTGAAGCCCATATGCGAATAAATATCGACAACGCGTTCAAGTTCAGTCATAAGTGGATGCTTGCTTCCGCGGAGAGTTGTCGGAATAGGTTGGTTTGGAGCGGCAGGAGCAGTAATATCGATTGGCTCGATGTTTTCACTTTCTGCAGCATCTAGTGCGTCTTGCAATTCTTTTTGCAGAGCAAGACGTTTTTTATTTAGTTCCTGGCCAAAGGATTTCCTTTCCTCGACCGGGATATCTTTGATTTTGGCATATTCGGCATTTAGCGCCTTTAATTTAGCCTTAATTTCTTCTACACTCAACATGTAGTTATTATAGCATAATTATCAGATTGTAGCGATGACTACAAGAGCGGCGATAGCCAGAATAATAAGGATAGCCCAAATCCAGGCATATTTGCCGGTTTTCTTTAAATCCTTGGCATAGTCCGAATCTTCTACAAGGTCAGGATCTTCACCCATGGTAGTTTTGTTGGCACGTTCACGCAGATCGGCAGTAATACGCTGGTTTAATCTTGAATTTTCTTCGTTATTTTTCGATACAATAATTCCCATTCCGTAATTATAACATATCCACTTTGAGATACAAAAAATTTTTCAGATGTTTACAAGTGTGCTATAATCATGCCATATACCAACTAAGGAGGAATAATGGCTACAACAAAATCTAAGAAGACCACTAAAAAGTCTTCAAAGCCTGCTTCAAAATCCGCTGCAACCAAAAAGAAGGCTGCAAAGGTTGTTGAAGCTCCAGTTGCGACTCAGACTAGCAAGAATCCTTTCAAAGGCTTTTTTGCGCGTAAGTATGATTCCAACGAAACAATACTAACAATTTTTAAGAGTCCAAAAATCTACGGCGCAATTATCGGCGAAGTAGTAGGCACGATGTTATTAACGCTTATCTTGTTAACACTTGGTGTTTACCAACCACTCTACGTCATGTTTGGCGTAATTGCTATTTCTGCTGCCGTACTAGCATTTTCTGGCGCAAACCTAAACCCACTTGTAACAGTAGGTATGATGGTTTCTCGTCGTATGTCCGTAATTCGCGGCGTAGTATACATGCTAAGCCAATTGCTCGGTGCTTGGTTTGCATATCTTATCTCTAGCGCATTCCTAAATGCTGCTGGTGATAGCGCAACCGCAGAATTGCCAACTATGGCAGAGGTTGCTGGCGAGAAGTTCTGGATCATTACGATGGTGGAATTCGTTTCTGCAATTATGATTGCATTCTTCTTTGCAAGAGCTTACGCATACAAGAGAAGCACACTTACCTTTGCTGCAATTTATGGTACTGGTATCTGCGTTTCCCTTCTATTTGCAATCGTAGTTTCTTCTGGCTTCCTAGGTTTACAGAACAATTTCATTGTAAACCCAGCAGCCGCATTTATGTACCAGGTTCTACCAACTGGTGGAGAAAACTTTGGTGCCGTACTAGGCGATGTTTGTCTAGCACTTGCAACCTACGTAGTGTTCCCAATGATTGGTGGTATTATTGGATTTACAATTTCTGATGTCGCTACCAAACTCACTGGCAACTGTCCTTGTGGCGGTGTAGCTTGCACCTGCAAAGAGAAGAAATAATCTTTTCTAAAAAAACGCTCCCTCGCGGGGCGTTTTTTTGTGGGGTGTGATCGTATGGTGGGTTTTGGATTGATAGTTTTGATTCTACAATTTTGACTATTGTTTAGGAAAAAGTGGTGTTTCTGGTGGTAGGATTTTTTCCGCTGTAAAAATATCGTGAATGGATTTTGCGGTGTCTGGCAGAAATGGCTCAAGTAGATAAGCTGCTTGCAAAAGTTTCGTTGCGAGGTCGGTCAAGATTTTTACGAGCTCATCATGTTTTTCTGGAAACTTATTTAGTTCCCAAGGCTTCTTCTCGTCAATCTCTTTGTTCAAATCTTGGACTTTTTGCCAAGTGTAATCAAAGGCTTTACTGAAATAGAATGAGTCCATAATCTTGTCATACTCTATGTCGCGAGTTGGTTGGAAATCTAGGCCCGCCAAATCTTGTTTTTTACAAAGATTAGCAAGGCGTTGAACGAGATTACCAAGATCGTTAGCTAGCTCATTATTATAGGCCGTATCATATTTTTCCCAAGTAAAATCAGAGTCGGAGAAAGTGTCGATATGGCGCAAGAAGAAATAGCGGAAGGCCGGCAAGCCCTTTGATTCTAGAACCTCGATTGGATCAACAACGTTACCAATGGATTTACTCATTTTCTGACCGTTTGACAAAACGTGGCCATGAGAAGTGATGGTTTTTGGAAATGGTAGACCAAGAGCCAGTAGCATTGCGGGCCAAATAATAGCATGAAAACGTAAAATATCTTTGCCAACAAATTGCGCTGTGGCTGGCCAATACTTAGAAATGTCCTGGTCTGGATAGCCGAGAATAGTAATGTAATTAGAAAGTGCATCAATCCAAACGTACATAACTTGGGTATCGTCACCTGGAACTTTGATGCCCCATTTTAGCTGTGAGACTGGGCGAGAGATAGAAACGTCTGGACAATCATCAAGTAAGTTTAAGATTTCTTTGGCGCGAAATTCTGGTAGAATGTTTAGTTCTTTTTGTTCTATTGCTTTTTTGATTTCGTCTTTGAAGTCGGAAATGCGGAAGTAATAGTTTTCCTCACTAAGCTTTTCGTATGGCTTGTTGTGATCTGGACAAATACCATGGTTTTCCTCACATTCTTTCTCAGTAATGTAGCGTTCGCAACCTTCACAATACCAACCTTCGTAGCTATCCTTGTAGATATGACTTTCGAGTTTCTGCCAGATTGCTTGACAGCGTTTTTCGTGCTCAGCATCAGTAGTCCTAATAAAGTCTGTAGGCTCTACGCCAAGTTTCTTAATGAAGTCGCGGAATTTCTGAGAATTTTCGTCAACATAAGATTTGACATCAAGATTTAGCTCGGCAGCCTTTTTGGCGATTTTATTACCATGTTCATCAGTTCCAGCCTGGAGACGGACTTCGTTTCCTTTGCCTCTTTGGTAGCGCGCAAAAACATCAGCAAGAAGATAATCGCAGGCATGACCAATATGTGGTGCGCCGTTAACATAAGGAATAGCAGTGGTAATATAAATTTTTGACATATTTATATTCTACAATAGTTTTTTAAGTTTAGCAAGAAAGCGCAGAAGTATTCTGCGCTTTCTTTTAGCTTGCTGCTATGCTATTTCTCGATACAGGTATAGCCGTCTGTTTCGTAGGTATCGAGCAGAGTGTCAATATCTGTGACCGGCTCGCTCTTTACAACGTAGAAGCCAAGGATTTTAGCAGTCTTTGAATCAACGTCTGCGCCTTCTGCTTGGTGAGTGACGGTTAGGACATTGCCGTTAACATCGTAAGAGCTAGCAAATGGATCTTGGGTAAGTCCGGCACCGGTGATTTTGGAATTGTAGTTTTCGCGAGCGATGGACTGAGCGGATTTTGCAGCATCTTCGTCAGGGAAGGTGAGTGTCATAGTAGTACCGAAGCTCGAAAGATTATTATTGGTATACATAGCTATAATTTGATCTGTGCCAGTACTAACTACACCGTATGAGCCATAAAGTCCCGTCCCACCCGAGCGAGTGCAAGTTAGGCTAGTAGTAACAGTGGTAGGGGTGTTTTGATTATTAGTGTTGGACTGAGTATTGGTAGATTTGCCGGAGCCAGTACTACCACTAACAATAAAGAATATAATAACTGCGACGATAGCTACTAGGGTTACGCCGCCGATGATAGCGACAAGGAGCTTAATATTTTCTTTAGTGAGAGGCTTCTTGCCTGGTTTTGGGTCATTGACCAAATCGCTAGCTGGTTCGCTAGTTAGCTCTGGGCTTGGCTCGCCTTTGGCTTTTTTGCCAAAGCCGAAGTTGAGTTTAAACTTGGACTGTTTGCCAACTGGCATAGCGTGATCTGGAGCAGTATCAGAATAAGCAAGTGCGCTGCCGATAGAGCCAGGGACAGGTTCGGCTGGAACAAGAGGCTCTTCTTCCTCCGTAGATTTAGGAATTTCAGATTCGGCGTTTTCTGATTCTTCCGAGGCTGGAGCGTCGCCGATAAAGCTAGCGGAAGTCGAATAGCCTTGGTCTTGAGTCTCTGCTGGAGTTTCTGTCGGAGCATCTGGAGTCGTTGGAGCTTCTGGAGTCGTTGGAGCTTCTGGAGTTGATGCGACTTCTGAGGCTGCTGACATCTCTGGATCTGCAGGTGCTTCTGGAGCTGGTACTTCTGGAGTTGATGCTTCTGGAGTAGCCGGGGAAGCTGCTGGAGTAGTCTCAAATGGTGCCGGCTCACTAGCTGCGGAAGCTTCTGTAGTTGGTGCAGGCGTTGGTGCTGGAGTAGATTCAGAAAATGGAGCAGGAGGTTCTGCGGCTGGAGCAGATTCTGCGGTTGGGGTAGGCTCTATAGTTGGGGTTGATTCGGTGGCCGGTGCCGGTTCAACGACTGGTGCTGGCTCGGTAGTTGGCGTAGTATCCGGAGCTACGTCAGCAGGCGAGGCATTAGAGAGGTCAGCGGCAACTTGATCAAGGTCCACCGTTGGTGTTTCTGGAGTAGAAGCCGCGTCTGAAGTAGGAGGCGTATCTGGAACGGGGGCCGCTTCTGGAGCAGGAGGCGTACCTGGAGCAGGAGATGTATCTGGAGCTACTGGTTCTCCTGTATTGTTATTGTTGTTTTCGTCCGGATTCATGAAAAACCTCCCTTTTTATAGATATTAATTGCATTATAGCGTTTATGACTTATTTTTGCAAGATTTCGTATAGTTTTTGCCAAGAAATAAGTGCGAGATCAGCTGGGCGCGAATCTGGTGATAGACCAAGTTCTGTTAGTGCGGATTTTAAAGAATCAGCAGAATAAAAACTACTAAGGTTTTTGACGAGTTTCTTGCGCGGAGCGGAAAAGGCACGTTTTGCAAGGGCTAGCGCTTCACTAGAAATGACCGGGGTATTGTGTGGATGCAGAATAATCACCTGACTATCGACTTTCGGAGGTGGAGTAAAGAAATCTTTTTTAACAACTAAGCCCAACTCAACGTCAGCAAGATTCTGAACAGATAAAGATGAAATTGTATGTTTCCCATCCTCTGCCGCAATTCTTTCGGCAACCTCTTTTTGGATTAGGAGCACAATGTTTTCGGGTTTGTTCTCTGTTTCTAGAAGCTTCATGATGATTGGCGAGGTGATGTAATAAGGAATATTGCCCGCTACTACATAAGGCTCATTGATGGAACTTAAATCAAATTTAAGGAAATCTTCGTTTACGACAGTTAAGTCCTTTCCGGGGAAAGATTTCGGTAAATTCTTTGCTAAATTCTCGTCAAATTCTACTGCTAAAACACGTGGAAATATGCGAAGCAGGCTAGACGTAAGTGTGCCTAGGCCTGGTCCTATTTCTAAACATAGACGGCTCTCTGGAGTATCCAAAGAAGCTTCTATGGTATTTTCCGAGGTGTTTTCTGAAATATTTCCGATAGCTAACTCGGCGATTTCATCCAAAATAACACGATCTTTTAGCCAGTGTTGTCCTAGTGATTTATTATTCTTCATTATTTAGCATACCTATCGTAGATATCATAGGCATAGCCGATACGAGTTTCTTCACGACAAATACCACAACGTTCGAATTGGTTCTGGAAGGCACGTGTGGCTTCTTCGATAGAGCTAGAACTCATAATTGCAGCCTTTGCACGAGAATAGCCGCCATTTAACTCGGTCATGAGGTAATGTAGCTGCGTGTGGATGTCGTAAGGATTTGGCAATGCTAGAAGATTGTTACGGCGACCACCAGTCCATTGTGCAATACCTAGACCACCGGCAGTATCGGAAGTCTGGAAATGATGTTCTTGCATGAGGTTACCCATAATGCCTGCAGTTTGAATATCGGAGAAGCCTTGGGCTTTTAAGAACTTCCAGGAAATAGCCTCGTTTTCCCCGGCAGAAGTGCTGCCGGTCTTGGTGCCACGTGCGCCTTCGCGTACGATGCGTTTAACTGGTTCCTTGACGACCTCGTCGGAAATCTGTGTGCGATTGACTTCTTGACCATCAACAAAATCAACTTTATACTTGACTACACGCAAGCCATCTTCGCCAATTTGTTCGGTGACGTTTTCGCCGACTGGGAGAGAGTAATCCTTGACGATTTCTTCCTCGAATGGAAGAGCTATTTCTTCCGTAACGGTGCGTCCGCCATTTCGTTTAATTTCGTACGCCGTTGAAATGCCAGCCTCGAGAAAATTAGTATTTGCAACCATATCAACTTCGTCGCCATCGTAAACAGAAAAACCAGCGTCGCGCGCAATTGTGATTGGGTCGTAGCTGGCAGTTTCGAGACGCTTTTTAGTCGCGCCATCAGAAATAATGACTGGACGAGAACGATAGATATTAATATGGAAACTGCCGTCGTTGATTAGGGTAGTCGTGCTAGGCTCGATAATATCAGTCTTACTGACCTCGATTTTTGCGCGAGATAGAGCTTCACCGACGGTGACAGCATCGGTCTTAATGGTAAGCTTCTTGCCCTGGTCGTAGATTGTGACATAATGATCTTTGCCAGAAGGGGCAAGGTTCGCGCCGTCATTAGCAAAAGTATTAGATGTAGCAAATTTAAAAATAGAAACAAAAAGAAGTGACGAAATAACAACGCCAGAAATAATTAGAGACATTTTCAGATGATTTTTGGGTAGTCTCATACCTTTTTATTATAACATAAGTTTTAAGCATAAAGCAAGAAAAAGGCCCCATGATAAGGCCTGGTCCCCGAGGCAGGACTTGAACCTGTACCTAATAGATTAGACTAGCACCTGAAGCTAGCGCGTCTACCAGTTCCGCCACTCGGGGATGCGGCTATTATACCATATTTTATGATCTGTGACGATTTAGCAGATAGATGCTGAGCGTAATGACGGAGCCAGCAATCATTGAACCAATAATCGATAAACTAGCAGAAATACCAGTATTGGTTGCGGCGCCAGTATTTGGAGCGCCAGTCGTCATAGCAATGGCAAAGTTAGAAAAACTCTTTGTTCTAAAAGTGATAGTATGAGCTTCTTTATCATAGCTTTCAATCTTAATAATTTCGTATTCGTCACCATCGTCGACATTGTGAACGAGAACAACGCGAGAAACATCGATATCATCGGCAAGTTTGAGAGTGATAGTGACCTCTTCGTCTAGTCTGTGAATTTGATTAGACCAAACATCTTCGCTGTCATTTTTTCCTTTGTAGAAAACATTGAAGAAATCAATATCAAGAATGTTTGAGATTGTCATACCATTTGCGGCTTTATCAAAGTCGGCAATTTTGGCAGTGTCTAAATCAATATCATTCACGGAAAGTTGGGCAGTACCAGCGCCGAGCACATTTGCGTCGAGGGTAATGGTGCCGCTAGAAACTTTTTCGCTACCAGTAATGACGGCGTCGCTAGTTTTGACAAAGTTAGCTTCGAAATGAACGTTGGTATCTGGCATGATAAACGTGTATTGGTTGATTGCTTCTTGCGGGGTAAGCGCGAGTCCATTTGCTTTTACGCTAAATAATTGATAGCCATAAACAGGAGTGAATTCAAAAACTACTCTCATACCAGCTTCAATTTGGACATGTCCGAAGCCATCTTTGACTCCACCTTTTGAGTCTGGATCAATCGAGTAGGCATTTTCTGGAACGAGATCACCATGCTCATTATAGACGGCTGCGACTTTAGCGTAACCATTTCTAATTAGCATATCCTCATCATGAATCGTATCCTTAACGTCTGGGTTTGCCCAAATGATAGTGTGTTTGGACGGGCCAGTTTTGGCAGAAGTAAGACTAATAGTATAACTACTAGCTTCAGAAACACTAACAGCATAGCGTCCTTCAGTAGGATTAGTGACTGTGGTCTCGGTGCCATTAACGGTTGCGGCTGTAAAAGTATAGCCTTCAAGCACCTTTTCAAAAGACATACTAAATGAAATTGTGTGCGTACCGCCCGTACTAATATATTCCGTAGAACCGCCATTATTGATTGGGGAGAGGTCGTCAAACTGAATTGGTTCGTTGGAGTCAAGCAATGTTGAGCCATCCGTAATCGTAATAGTGGCGTTGATATGATCACCCGTTGCAGCGAATGTGGCTACAGGTAGTGATAGAGCGCTTGCAAGACTTAGGATTAGGCCTGCAAGCAGCCGAAAAACTTTCTTCATTAAAAATGCCTCCTTTTATTACTTCTATTGTAGTTTTTGGCGTAAGCATTGTCAATGGATTTTGAGATAAAAAGATATGGTATAATACCCTCATGGACCCGCTTGATGTTTTTGTCCGGTTTGTGCTTTATTTTACGATTTTTGCGGTGTTGGGATATTTTATTGAGGCGGTAAACAGCTTTCTGCATAGAGGAAAACTAAGTAATCGCGGGTTTTTGTTTGGACCTTATCTTCCAATTTATGGATTCGCTGGAGTGATAATGATATCACTTCTACATGTGATTCCGCGCGATAACTTTGGGCTAGTATTTTTAACGGGTATGCTAATGGGGACGACGTTAGAATACATCACGAGCTATATACTGGAAAAAATATTCCACCTTCGTTGGTGGGATTATTCTAAGTCGGACAAGCTAAACGTTAACGGTAGAATTTGCTTACGTAACTCCATAGCATTTGGCGTGGCG
This sequence comes from Candidatus Nanosyncoccus sp., assembly GCA_045615025.1. GTDB lineage: Bacteria > Patescibacteriota > Saccharimonadia > Saccharimonadales > Saccharimonadaceae > Nanosyncoccus. Next base: position 12,161 of record JAZLDZ010000028.1, read on the forward strand.
GGATTAGTTTTCGTTTATCTTTTAATGCCAGGTGCGAATAATTTAATAAGTGTGATGCCGAGAGGCCTACAAATCACAGTTGCAATAATTATGGCGATAGTTTATTTGCTTGACTTTATAGCTTCATCATATGCAAATATGAAAGTAAAAAACATGGAGGAATTTAGCAAAGCAATTGGTGATCAAACTTCAGAAATCAAAAAAAATGCGAAGAAAGTAATAAAGGAATTATTTGCTACGCCAGAAAGAATTTCTAGGCGCATAGAAAAAGCACGCCGCAAAGCCGAGAAAAAGGCAAAGCGACGCGCGAAAAGAAACCGCTAACTAGACTTTGTTAATAACTGGAATCACAATCGGGGTGTGTCCGGTTGCATCGTAGAGGATGTGGGTAACTTCTTCTTTGATTTCTTCTTTTAGCTCTTTTAATGCAGCATCAGTAGAGACAGAGCGTTCGGTTTTCATGCGGAGATAGTGACGAATTTTGCCAATTAGCTCCTCAGAATTATCAAGGTAGATGAAGGCACGAGAGACAATATCTGGAGTCTTAACGAGGCGACCAGTTTTCTTATTTAGAGTTAAAACAATTACAAAAATACCTTCGCGAGAAATATGAATACGATCTTTTACGACGGCTTCGTGAACTGGCTGATCGGCATCATCGTATAGCTTATTGCCTGCAGGAATGCGGCCAGTTTTCTTGATTTTCTTTTCGGAAGTGAATTCGACAATGTCACCATCATCAGAAACGATGATGTTGTCTTTTGGAATACCGATGACGTTTTCTGCCATCTCGGCATTGTGTTGGAGCATGTAAAACTCGCCGTGGTATGGCATATAGTTCTTTGGCTGCAAGCGAGTGACAAAGTCGACGTGATCCTCATAGTAGGCGTGACCAGAGAGATGGAGCGGGCCAATGTTCGTAAGGTGCGTCTTGCCGTTCTGAATGACCTGCGCGCCCTCGCGGAGAAGTCCCTCGACCGTGCTAACAACGTGTGGCTCATTGCCAGGAATTGGGTTACTGCTGAACACGATAGTATCAGTAGATTTAATCTTGATGTATTTATGTGCACCAGTAACCATGCGATTTAGCACGGCGTTTAACTCACCTTGGGAACCAGTACAAACGATAGTGATTTTATCGTCTGGAAGTTTAACGATATCTTCCATTTTCATAATGACGTCTTTTGGGACTTTGATTTGTTTGGTGCGGAGAGCAACCTCGACGTTGTTAATCATAGAAAAACCGGCAAAGGCAACTTTCCTGCCGCGCTTTGCTGCTTCTCTCAAGGTAGACTCAATGCGAGAAACCTGGGACGAGAAACAAGAAATAATTACGCGACCATTTGCGTAATGGTCC
>JAZLDZ010000029.1:0-2331 GCA_045615025.1 Candidatus Nanosyncoccus sp.
TCACTTCGATTATTTCTGGCTTGATTGGTTTCGCTTTTGTCTTTATCGTGCTTAAACGTTCGCAAAAATATTTCACTATGAGACAAAAAGAGCTTGGCAATCTCAACTCTCATATCGAAGAAATCTATTCCGGACTAAATGTCGTCAAAGCATACAATGGGAAAAAAGCCTCGGATCAAAAATTCGACAAACTTAACAAAAAAGTCTATGATGCCAACCGTAAGTCACAATTTCTATCTGGCCTCATGCCGCCAATGATGGGTTTCATTGGCAATCTCGGTTACGTCGCGGTTTGTGTAGTTGGCGCTATTCTCGTCATGAATCACGCTATCACGTTTGGCTCGATCATTGCCTTCATTATTTACGTTAGAATGTTTACTTCGCCACTTTCTCAAATTGCCCAAGCGCTTAATTATTTGCAACTTTCTGCCGCTGCATCCGAACGCGTTTTCGAATTTATGGACATGGAAGAGATGCCAAGCGAAGAGTCCGCCACGCTTCACCTCGACAAAAACAAGGTCAAAGGAAAAATCGTCTTTGACCATGTCAAATTCGGCTACAACAAAGACCGTATCATTATCAAAGATTTTTCGGCTAGCGTTAAACCTGGTCAAAAAATCGCTATTGTCGGTCCGACTGGCGCCGGCAAAACCACTATGGTGAATTTGCTCATGAAATTCTATGATATTAATTCCGGCAGTATTTCTATTGACGATGTTCCGATTAACGAACTTACCCGCAGAAATGTCCACGAACTATTTACGATGGTACTCCAAGATACCTGGCTATTTTCTGGCACTATAAAAGAAAATATTATTTATAATCGCTCACATATTTCCGATGCGCGCGTCAAGGAAGTCTGCGACCAAGTCGGTTTGACACATTTTATCAAAACTTTACCAAAAGGTTTCGATACGGAAATATCAGAAAACGAATCCGTCTCTGCTGGTCAGCGTCAGCTCCTCACTATTGCTCGTGGTATGGTAGAGGATGCACCGTTTTTGATTCTTGACGAAGCCACTTCGAATGTCGATACTAGGACCGAGGAACTAGTCCAAAAAGCCATGGACAAGCTCATGCAGGGAAGAACTTCGTTTATTATTGCACACCGTCTTTCCACAATTAAAAATGCCGATTTAATCCTCGTCATGAAAGACGGCAACATTGTTGAATCTGGCAAACATAATGAGCTTATCAAAAAAGATGGTTTCTATGCCGAGCTCTATAATTCTCAGTTCCAGAGCGCCTAAAATCTAGAACGTCTAAAACCCAAAATGTCTCTTTATTTGTGGGGAATGTTGGTTTTTGAATTAGAATCTAGAGTGCGTCTTTTGTATCTTTCCGCATATTATGTTATAATATTAGATATGATATATCTGGATTATGCAGCGGCAACGCCCATGAAAAAACAGGTGATAGAGGCTATGACCCCGTATTTTGCTGACCAGTTTTTTAACCCCTCCGCTCCATACCTTCCAGCCAAACGCATCAAAGAAATCTACGAGTCCGCCAAGGACGACATTGCCCATACTATCGGCGCTAAAGGTAACGACATCGTCATTACCGCCGGTGCTACCGAGGCAAACAACCTTGCTTTTTCTGCCGTCAGTAACTCCGAAGTTCTAGTACTAGAAACAGAACATGCCTCCGTGCTAAACCTTGCCAAAAATTATCGTTATCAGACCATCAAGGTAGGCAAATGCGGTCGCATCGACCTTAACGATTTTAAGAATAAGCTCTCCGATAAAGTTGGACTAGTCTCTATTTCTCTTGCTAACAATGAACTAGGAACGATTCAGCCAATCGCTGAAATCTCCGAGCTTATTAAAACAGAGCGTCAAACCCGCCTAAAAAACAACAATCCACTCCCGCTCGTCTTCCATACCGATGCTTCCCAAGCTCTTAATCTTATCAATATTAATGTCACTCGCCTCGGCGTAGATTTAATGACGATTAACGCTGCCAAAATCTACGGACCGAAATCTGTCGGCGCTCTATACATTGCGCATGGCGTGAAGTTAAAACCAGTATCTTACGGCGGCGGTCAAGAAATGGGCTTAAGAAGCGGCACGGAAAACGTTGCCGGCACAGTTGGCTTCGCTATGGCAGCCAAGCTCGCCAAAGAACATAATAACGGTAATTTCAAAAAATACGAAAAACTAAATCAGCTTTTCCGCGAAACCTTGGCAAAAAACCTAGAAAACAAAATCGAGCCAATCTTCCTCGGCAACAAAAAACGTCAGCTTGTTAATTTTATCCCGGTCTGTTTTCCTGGCATTGACGCAGAGCGTTTGATTTATAAACTCGAAGAAGTCGGAGGCCAAGCGGTCT
>JAZLDZ010000030.1:0-2149 GCA_045615025.1 Candidatus Nanosyncoccus sp.
GTGGTATCACCCAAATGCAGCAGATGACTTCTACTATCTGTAGCAATGCTACGGTTGGAGAGACTAAGACCTTGACTGATGCTAGAGACAGTAACACTTACACCGTCAAGAAGCTCAAAGACGGCAAATGCTGGATGACGCAAAACTTGAGACTTACTGGCTCTCGTACCTTGACGTCAGCCAACTCTAATGTCTCCTCCAATTGGACTCTCCCAGCCCAAAATACAGATACATGGTGTGGTGGCAGCAATGAAACATGCATCAATACCGCCAATCATCTCGACTCTGGCAATACCTCCTACGGTACATACTACAGCTGGTATGCCGCTACTGCCGGAACCGGAACATATAGCTCAACTTCCGCTTCCTCCTCCATCTGCCCTAAAGGCTGGCGCCTTCCGACAAGCGGCTCTTCCGGTGAGTTTCAGACGCTATACAATAACTATAATTCTTACGATTTAATGACGAATAGTAGTGGCCCAGCCTTCGTCCTGTCCGGCTACAAGAACAGCAACAGGATTCGCGGTCAGGGTGAATCCGGCTCCTACTGGTCTAGTACGGCGAACAATGGTGAATACGCGTACCGCCTGTACTTGACTAGTTCGGTCAACCCCGCGCAAACCGCCTTCAAGTACATCGGCTTTACTGTCCGTTGTATAGCACAGTAGTACTCTCATCGGCTCGCATTGAAAGCATCATGGTGAACTTAACTATTTATCCAACCATCTACATCGTCAATAAGTAACCCAGCTCACACGCCAACCCAAAAAAAGACGGAGGGAGCGAATTGTTCGCTAGCAGACCAAGCTTTATTCGCCCTCTTGACCTTTCTTGACTTTTATGCCACAATGTAAGTATCATGGCACAAAATACAAACAAAATGAACAAAAGAAAAACCAATGTTGTCAGAGAGAAAAATCACCATATTTTTCTATTTATGTTCATTTTCCTAGTTATTGCCGCTGTTGTTGTCTATTGTCTACTGTTTTTTAAGCCACGCGAAACTAAACCTGCTGACAACAAGCAAAATAACGAGACCTCTCAAACCGAGAAAAAAGACAATCCTTCTTCCGAAAAACCAAAGGAAGAAGCTAGTACTACGGATTTGAAGCCCGAATCCGAGAAGAATAATCCTCAATACGAGAGCCAAGACCCCAATACATATAATGACCTAGCCGGCATTATTAACTATATCGGCGCCAGCGACGGCACGTTGAATGTTCGCGTCTCTATTGAGCAATCTGCTTCCGGCACATGTAATTTTACACTCACCTCGCCATCCGGCAAATCTGTAGTCGGTAGCAGTGAGCTTACCATCGGTCCTACCTCTGCCTTCTGTTCATTTAATACTCCCGCCACAGAAAGTGGTACTTGGAAAGTTTCCGTCACTGCAATTTCTAATGACAAGCGCGGCATCATCACAGGAGAGGGAAAGATTTAGATGGCAAGAAGAATCGACAGGAGATATATTTACTTGATGACGATTCTTTTTGCAGTAGCGGCTGTCCTTGGGTTTAAAATTATTCAGAATATGCAGGATGGCGCTGCTGCCGACGTCCGCAATTTTGATCCTGGTTTTATTATTTCTGATGATCTCATGGGTGATTATACTTCGATGAGCGAAGCAGAAATCTATAACTTCCTTAAATCTAAGAATCATTGCAATGATAGAGACACTGTTAAGGCCTCTTGGTATCCAAATCTTACATACCACATCGAAAATGGTCACTTTGTCTGTATGGCTGACGAAAAATTTGATGGGGAATCGTCATCGCATATTATCTGGCAAGCCGCTCAAGACTACCGCATTAGCCCAAAGGTTCTAATTGTATTACTAGAAAAAGAGCAGGGCCTAGTTTCTGATACATGGCCTAATTCTAACCTGCAATATCGTTCCGCCACTGGCTATGGCTGTCCAGATACAGCCGCTTGCGATTCCCAGTATTATGGATTTAAGAATCAAGTTAGAAATGCAGCCAAATTCTTCCGCAAGAATCTCGACGGCGATCCTAATTGGACTAACTATCCTATCGGTCTAAATAATATTTTATATTGTCCAGATTATGGCTGCGGCACGAAACAGGTCAACATCAAAAACCGTGCTACTGGCGCGCTCTATACTTATACCCCATACACCCCAAACAACGCC
>JAZLDZ010000031.1:0-4055 GCA_045615025.1 Candidatus Nanosyncoccus sp.
CAGCCCGGATCAATAATGGATAGTGCGACATCGTCACTATCTAAGTTTCCGGTCGTAAAGGCAAGGTTTAGGTCGGAATATTCATTGACATTCCAACTCTTAAAACGGTCTGGAAGATTACTGAATAGTTCCCCCCATTCAGTAAACCAGTTCAGATTATCCTCGTCTAACCCACAAGAATCGGCGCCGAGTGCACAGTTAGATGGCTGTGAAATGTTACAAGTGCCAAAGACCCAGAGAGAAAGCCCGGCTTTGGCAGCTTCAATAATAGACCAAATAGTAAGAATAACTAGTGCTATACTAGCGATTTCGATAGTAATACTTAGCGGCTTTACGAGTTTAGGTTTTTTTAGGATTATTTTACGAAGAAGAAGCGATTTGACGTCGTCGGAGAAATTAGTGTCGCACTTTTGTAAACGAACTTTCTTTCCGAAGCAATGGAAGGCCTTTTTAAGCGCCTTCAAATAGCGTCTACCAAAGTCTCGTTTAAAAATAGAAATAATTGCAACAAAAATACCAATTAAAACTAAAACAATAAATGCAGCAACACAAACCATATATATATTATATACTAGATTTTTTGGAGGGCAGAAATAAGTTTGTCGATGTCAGACGAACGTGTATGGTAGCCAAGGGAAAATCTAATAAGCGGCGGATAATGTTTGACGTGGTCGAGATAATAATGGACGCAGAAATAACCGGTGCGTGCCATAATTCCTTCGTCGCCGAGAGCAGAACCTAGAACATGACTGTCGAAACCAACCTCTTTTTTGTCAACATAACAAGAGATGGTCGTTGCTGGAGAATGATTAATAAGGTGAATGTGTGGGTGGTCTTTAAGAAATTCGTAAAGTTTTTTGGAATTCTCTGCCAGCTCCTCGTGAGCAGATTTTGGTAAAGAGGTCAACCAATCAATAGCAGCACCTAGGCCAATAATTTCTCCCCACGCTTGGAGACCAGCTTCAAACTGAGTATAGCGGTGCTCCTTGTTGTCCTTAGAGAGGAGATAGGTCTCTTTGTCAACATCATCTACCATGCCACCACCAATGAAAGTGGTATCGATTAGTTTTGCGAAATCGTTTTTAATAATGATGGCTCCAAGCGATGGGCCATATAGTTTGTGAGCAGAGAAACAAATGGCGTCTGGCTCGACACCGTGTAGAATCTCAACGGAATGAGCCATAGCTTGGGCGGCGTCGATAATAATGTAGCCGTGGGATTTATGAACTTTTTTTACAACTTCTTTGATATTTACGAGCAGGCGCCCATCAATGTTTGAGGCACAGTTTACAACTACGAGAGCGTGGTCGGGAATTTTTTCAACCGGGAGCGAGCCATCGTCATTTCTAGAAACAACTATGCGTTTAAGCTTGTTTTTCTTCGCACAGGAAATCGTAGAGAGAAACGGAGAGTTGTGTTCAATATCGGAAGTGACAATAGCTTTAATGCCAGCAGATTTAATATTGATTTGTGATAAAAGTAGGTTTAAGCCATAGGTGGTATTAAGCGTGAAAGAAACAAAATAGTGACGCGGGGATTTCTTGGTGTATTTAAGAATTTTCTGACGAGTAGCTTCAACTTTTTCGTCAGTAATGATTCCCCATTCATATTTAACACGCTCGCCACAAGAGTTGTGTTTAGTATAATATTCGTTCATGGCGTCAATTACCGGTTGCGGACGGAGTGATTGACAGGCAGAATCCATGTAAATAGCGTTTTTGTCTAAATAATTAAAATCTTTCATAATTCTACTCCTATTATTTTAGCAGCCTTTCTTAATACCTCGACTTCTTCTGCTGATGCAGTACTCATGGCTTGACGAAAAAGATTGGTGGTCTCTGGATAAGTAAAGTCAATTACTTCTAGCGAACGTGCTTCTCCTGGAATCTTCCTTAATGCTCCGAGTTTAACCAGATTATCTACGTGCTCTGCTACAGCAGAAACAGAAGAAAGTCCAAGTCCAGCGCAAATATCTCTGTAGGATGGCGCTCTGCCATCATTTTCCTTAATAAAATCAGAAATAAAGTTGTAAACTAAAGTCTGTTTTTTCGTCAATTTGATACTCATTTGGTTAAATTATACCGCAAATCGGAAAAAATCATAAAATGTAGTCTTGCTTATGTTATAATTAATAGAATAGATGGTTGTAAGAAGTAGCGTAACTATTGATGGTATGCGACGTGCTCCACGAGGTGGTAGCATTAGTCAATCGAACAATAACGTTCGCGTCGCTCGTACTACCCGTTCAACAAAACGACGGGAGGCTGATTTTGGATTAAAAAGAGATTCTTCCAAAGAATTAAAGAAAGCAAGGCTAAAGGCAAAGGAGGATTTCTTGAAACCTGTATCGACACTAGAATTTGATTTGTCATCTAAAGAGCTGAGACCAGATTATAGCCTAAAACATAAGGAGTCTTCCGAAGATAATCCGAAACACGGTAAGAAGAAAAAGAAAAAAAGTCATAAGGGCGCAATAATAGCATTAATTATTGTACTAATACTTGCTGCTGGCGTAGGTGGATTCTTAGTTTGGGGTGATAAAATAATTTCAAAAATGACTGGTGGGAACTCTGGAATTTTTGATTTTATTGGCGCAATTTCTAGCAATGTGAAATTGAAAACTGACGAAAAAGGGCGCACAAATATTTTGATTTTTGGAACCTCTGGCTACGATATGGATGGAGACGAAGGTGGCGGCGTACATGACGGCGCACAACTAACAGATTCTATTATGGTAGTTTCTGTAGACCAGGAGTCGGGCGATACCGCAATGGTGAGCTTGCCAAGAGATCTTTATGTCGGTAATACCTGTACTTCGACTGGGAAGGTAAATGAAGTATATTTCTGTGCAAATATCTATGGACAGGACGAGGCAGGCGGTGCAGAGGCGCTGAAAGCTGTAATGAAGGAAATCTTTGACATAGACATTCAATATCGTGTACACGTTGACTGGGGTGCTTTAGTCCAGATAGTAGATGGACTAGGTGGTATTACTGTAACCCTAGATGAAGACATTGAAGACACGTGGACAAATACGTTTATTAAGGCCGGCGAACCAGTGACGCTGAATGGTGAAAAAGCACTGGGACTCGCAAGAGCAAGGCACGGTACGGAGATGGGTGACTTCACACGTGGCAATAGCCAGCAAAAAATTCTTGGAGCAATCCAAAGGAAACTCGTAGATAACGGAATCGATCTTGGTACTGCGCTTGGATTAGTTGATGTGGTTGGGGACAACGTAAGAATGGACTTCAATATCGAGGAGCTAAAGACTGTATTTTATCTAGCAAAGGATATTTCCCTCGATGAAATGAGACAAATTCCATTGGTTGACTATAAGAATAACATTTATTATCTATCCACCGCAATGATGAATAATATTTCTTATGTGGTACCGGCATCCGGGATGAAAAATTACACAGCTATCCAGAAATATGTCCAACAGGCATTAATTTCTGACCCTGCCGTGCGCGAAGCTCCTGTGATATCTGTGCTTAATGGCTCTGGCGAAGTCGGAGTAGCCTCAGCAGAAAAGGCTAAACTCGAAGAGCTCGGATTTGCTAACGTGACAGCAGGTGACGCTCCTGACGGTGAATATGCCGAAAAGTTTTACGTGTTCGATGTAACTGGTACGAAACCGGCATCGATAAAAAAGATTGTAGATAAATATGGCACTACTGCTAGACAAGCAGCGGAAATTCCTGAGGATGTAAATACCGCAGGGATTGATATCGTGATTATACTTGGCGGAACAAAGGCTGAGTAATAAAAAGCGCCACGTGTTATTTGTGGCGTTTTTTTGATGAATGTTGTTATTACTCAGCAGCCGGCTCGATGATGAGTTGCCTCTCACGACCTTCGCCTTCGGAGTGAGTGGTGACACCAGAGTAATCTTCGGCGAGCTTATGGACAACTCGACGATCTGCTGGTGATAAATCTAGTCGCATTGGTTCGCCAGTTTCGCGAACTTTTCTAATCCAACCTTCAGCTTTTTCGGCGATGCGATCTGCACGCTGGCGTTTGTAGTCTGCAATATCAACATTTACCCGAGTAAT
>JAZLDZ010000032.1:0-2433 GCA_045615025.1 Candidatus Nanosyncoccus sp.
ACTCGGTTATGCATGGTTGTAGATTGGTGTATTGACCACCCCAAATACACGGCGAAGATCAAGGTTATACCTAAGAAGGACTACCCAGTGTTAATGCCATGCGAGTTCTGAGGTATACTTTTGCAGGCAAAGAGATAGGGATGTCGCTTCGCTCCATTCGAACTTTTAAGGATTGCTAGCTTAGCTGGAGCCGTAGGGCTTAAAAACAATGACAATGAAGAAAATAAAAGAAATGCAATGTCAATGGCTAGCGGACCGCACTTGCGTCTCGTGGTATAATATTAATAAGTACGTATCATTATTGTGTCCTTATCGCGATACGGAAATTAGTCTTTATTCTTAAAATTCTTGATAACCCATTAATAATTCAAAGGATTTTTATGAGTAAATATTCTCATCGCTCGGAGCATGCACATCATTCACATCGTCACGCGCATGGGACCGAGAGAAACATATTAATAGCATTTGTTCTAAACGCGGGTTTTTCGGTATTCGAGTTCATCGGCGGCATCATTACCGGAAGTATTGCCATTACTTCTGATGCTATCCATGATCTTGGCGATGCTTTAAGCATTGGTATTGCATATGGCCTAGAAAGAAAAAGCAAGAAAGGTCCAGACGCAAAACATACTTACGGTTACGTCAGGTATTCGCTAGTTGGCAGTATTATTACGACCGTTATTCTGCTTGTTGGCTCTGCCTTTGTAATCTATGAAGCGATTCAGCGTGTTATAAGTCCAGCCGAAGTAAATTACGAAGGTATGATCATCTTTGCGGTTATTGGACTAGTCGTGAATAGCATCGCAAGCTATGCTACACGCGAGGGTGATTCGTTGAATCAAAAATCTGTAAATCTTCACATGCTAGAAGATGTGTTGGGCTGGGCCGTAGTATTAATTGGCTCTATTGTAATGAAGCTCACTGGAATTGCGGTTATAGATCCGATCCTTTCGCTAGGTGTTGCGATATTTATTCTGGTTGAAGCGGCCAAGAATCTACGCGAAATCGTAAAAATATTCTTAGAGGTTACGCCAAAAGACGTAAATTTAGAAAAGATTAAAGCAGATATTAAACATATTAAGGGTGTTATAGATATCCACCATATTCATGTCAGAAGTATAAATGGCGAAGAAAATCATGCTACGCTCCATGTCGTAGTCCAAAAATACGATAAAAATATTAAGAGTAACGTGAAAGAAGTTCTAAAGAAACATAATATCTCGCATTCGGTAATAGAAATCGAACAGACAGACGAGAGATGCGAAGAAAAGACTTGTAAGCAGCATAGCAAAGCAATAGAGGAAATGGCGAGTATCAGAGAACATCGCGACTATGAAAGGACTCCACTAAAATGAATAAAGGCCTCAAGATTTCTACACCTATACTCATCGTCGTAATAATCTCAGTTATCGTCACGACAATTCTAATGAGCAATAAAAGCCCAAATATAGATCCCAATTTAAATCAAGAGACCTCAACAACTGATAACGAAGAAAAGGAGAATGAAATGGCTAAAATCTACGTTAAGATTAACGACGAAAAACTCGAGATGAACCTAGAAGAAAACTCGACTACATCCGCTTTGGCTAAGTTGTTGCCGCTAGATATCACGATGAACGATTTAAATAAGAATGAAAAGTACGCATATCTAGATGATTCTCTACCAACGAATACTTATAGTCCAAAGCATATCGAAGCTGGCGATGTAATGCTGTTTGGCGATAATTGTCTCGTAATTTTCTACAAATCATTCGATACAAGTTATAGCTACTCAAAAATTGGGCATATTAACAATTTGCCAAGCCTAGATAATGGAAATATCTCAATAAGTATTGACGTGGAATAAAAATGAGCGAGAAAAGACAAGCAGATATAGTAGTGGAACATATTAAATCTGAATATGGAGCGAATCCAGAATTCTTATGGCCAGATCGCTATCCAGGTTACGCAGTCTTCCGCCATGGCGATAACAAGAAATGGTTTGCATTAGTAGCAACTATATCCAGCAAGAGTCTGGGACTGAAAGAAGACAAAGCAATTGACGTTATTAATCTCAAGTTCGATAAAAATCAGACTTATGACTTCGCCGAAACGAGTGACCATATCTTCCCGGCTTATCACATGAATAAGAACAACTGGATCACTATTTGGCTTGATGGGACTTTACCGAACGGACTAATATTTGAACTCATTAAGAAAAGCTACTTGCTCTCAGACAAATAAGTATAGCCTACTCAGCAAAGAACCCATCAAGACCGCTTTTAATTAACTTGTTAGAAGTTTCAATAATCTCATCTAGCGGCACCTTTTTGCCATCTTCTACCCATTCCCGATATGTACTTGCACAGACAGAGGTTAAAAAGCCCACAATGACGTCCTGCATGAGTGGCGATAATTCATTAAATTTCTCAGTCTTACGCCAAGTATTATCCA
>JAZLDZ010000033.1:0-9311 GCA_045615025.1 Candidatus Nanosyncoccus sp.
ATGGATATTGGCGGTCACCGCTTCTTCTCTAAGGATCAAGACGTACTTGATTTTTGGAACGAAATTATGCCAACTCAAGGCGCACCGGCTTATGATGACAAAAAATTGAAACGCGAAAAACCTCTTATTGAAGGCGGCCCCGATCCAGAAAAAGAAGATGAAGTTATGCTTGTTCGTCAGCGCGTCTCACGCATCTATTACCTTAAAAAATTCTTCGACTATCCGATTTCTATGAAACTCCAAACTTTTAAGAACATGGGTTTGAAACGTACCATGGCTAGTGGTTTTAGTTATCTCAAAAGTGCAATTATCAAAAAACCAGAAGACTCCCTAGAAAACTTCTACATTAATCGTTTTGGCAAAAAGCTTTATAGCATGTTCTTCGAAGGCTACACAGAAAAACTTTGGGGACGTCACCCACGCGATATCTCCGCCGACTGGGGAGCGCAACGCGTTAAGGGCCTCTCCATCTCTGCCGTAATCAAAGATATGTTCAAAAAAGTTTTCCATATCAAGAGCGGAAAGGTCGAGACTTCACTTATCGAAGAATTCATCTATCCGAAATATGGTCCAGGCCAACTCTGGGAAACTGTCGCTAAAAGAATTGAAGAAATGGGCGGCACCGTCATTATGCGCGCCAATGTTACTACGGTTAGAACTAAAGGTGATAAAGTCACTGGCGTAGTTTACGAAACCAAAGATGGAGAAAAGCGCATGTCTGCCGATTATGTTATTTCATCTATGCCGCTTAGAGATTTAACTTTATCACTTGATGCGGATGTTCCTGAAAACATTAAAGAAATTGCCGACGGCTTACCATATCGTGACTTTGTCACCGTTGGCCTCCTAGTCAAAAAACTTAATCTCAAAAATGAAACTGACATTAGGACTCTCGGCAACATCGTGCCAGATTGCTGGATTTATGTTCAAGATACGGATGTCAAACTTGGTAGGATTCAGATATTTAACAACTGGAGTCCATACATGGTCAAGAATCCAGACAAAAACATCTGGATCGGCCTAGAGTACTTCTGCAACGAAGGTGATGATTTCTGGAAAATGTCCGATAAAAAGTGTATCGAATTTGCAACAGATGAACTCGTCAAAATGGGTATTATTAGTAACAAAAAACAAGTCCTTGATTCGCATCGCGAGAGAGTCAAAAAAGCCTACCCAGCCTATTTTGACACCTACAAAGATATCGATAAGCTCATTAAATATCTTAATAAATTCGACAATCTCTACTGCGTTGGACGCAACGGCCAGCATCGTTACAACAATATGGACCACTCCATGGTGACTTCATTTGAAACTGTCAAAAGTATTATGGATGGCAAGAAATCCAAGACTAACATTTGGAACGTCAATACTGAAAAAGAGTACCATGAAAAAAAGTAAATTCCTAAAGTCAGATCTATTAAAAACGGCCGCCCTATCCTTGCTATACATTTCTAGTATTGCCATTATTGGCGCTACGGTTAACCCTCCAAAAAAGGTCATACTCTTTAGTATCTTGCTATTCTTTTTGGCTACAGCAGTTTTATATTATGCAGTTAAGAAAAAATGGGGATTAGACAAAATCTTTCTAATAATTGCAATACCACTTGGACTTTTATATCTTTTTTCCATACCAATTGGTCGCGTAGCTGACGAGCCAGAACATTATTATCGTGCTTATGATATTAGTCAAGGAAAATTCATTTCCGATTCAAATGAAGACGGTGGTGGAGCAGAGCTAAGTGTTAAATTCCAAGAAGTATTAAGGAAAGAGAATGTCTCTTATTCTGACTATTCCTCGAGGGTATCCGTCTCGGCGAGCGAAGAAGATGAAAAGAAATTCATGTATTATGGTAATACCGCTATTTACTTTTTTACATGTTATTTGCCACAAGCTATTGGGATAGCTATAGGAAATCTATTCCACTCTCCAATTTTGGTAGGAGCATATTTGGGGCGATTAATGAATCTTGCCTTTTTCATTATTGTCGTCTTCTTTAGTATCAAAAAAATACCAATTCTAAAATCAGCGGTTTTCTTTGTTTCACTTCTTCCGATGACTATACATCAAGCTGCCTCGCTCTCTTCTGACGTTGTTACCTATACAACCGCAGTTGGCCTTTTTGCATTCGTTCTTTATCAAATCTATGATAAGACCAAGGCGCGCCTCAAGGTAAAAGATTACATTATTATGATTGCATTATGTATTTTTGTAGGCATGTGTAAATATGCCTATCTCCCATTGTGTTTGTTAATTTTATTAATCCCTCCAGAAAAATTTGGAACAAAAAAACGAAAATACGTAACAATAGGTGTACTTGCTACTGCTGTTGTTATCATGAATATTGCATGGTTTTTCCTTGCGGGCGACTTAATGCATCTTCCAGGCGGACAAGACGTTGCTTTGCAGTCTCAGTACGTCCTGCATCATCCGCATAGATTTATAGTGGCAGTTGGTAAAACTATATTCAGTAAAGGATGGCCTCTTATTGGAACAGCTCTAGGAGCAAGCCTCGAGTGGTTTGATATCGGTATTAGCGAACTACTAGTTCTAGCTATAGTCATCATTTCTTGTCTGTTTGTTAAAAGATATAAAAGCATTACTATCTTACCGCAGCTAAAACATATGACAACTTTCGTATTCTTTGTTATTACAGCAGCTTTTATCATAATCGAGTATCTCACTTGGACGCCGGTTGGTGCCAATTATGTCGATGGGATTCAGGGTCGCTACTTTTTGCCATTACTTTTCATGGTTCCGCTACTATTTACGAAAACATCCACAAAGCAGTCAACGCTGAGAGCATCGTTAAACGACGCTCAGAAGATTGATAACGGCCTCAGCTTAGCCATGCTTCAATTTCTAGTTGCAATCAATGTTATTGCGGTACAGACTATTATTATCCACCATCTCCCTCTCTAATGGCTATCGCTTTTTGCCTAAAATTATGCTAAAATATACCTAATAAATATAGGAGTTTTTTCATGAAAGGAATAATTTTAGCTGGCGGTTCTGGAACAAGATTATATCCGCTCACGCTTGCTACGTCTAAGCAAATGTTGCCGGTTTACGACAAGCCAATGATTTATTATCCTCTTGCTACACTCATGCTTGCAGGGATTCGCGAGATCTTAATTATTTCTACTCCAGCCGATTTGCCGAACTTTGAACGTCTCCTTGGTGACGGTTCTAAGATGGGCGTTAAACTTTCTTATAAAGTCCAACCATCTCCAGATGGTCTTGCCCAAGCCTTTACCTTGGGCGAAGAATTTATAAACGGCGAGCCTTGTGCCATGATTCTTGGTGATAATATTTTCTATGGCCATGGTTTTGTTAGCTCACTTAAAGAATCTGTTAAAAAGGCTGAAGAAGGTCGCGCTACAGTCTTTGGCTATTATGTTAACGATCCAGAACGTTTCGGTGTTGTCGAATTTGATGATGACTGGCACGCTCTTTCTATCGAAGAAAAGCCAGAAAACCCGAAGAGCAACTACGCTGTTACCGGTCTTTATTTCTATCCAGCTGGAGTTTCCGAAAAGGCAAAAACTATCACTCCATCCGCTCGTGGAGAACTAGAAATTACGTCGCTTAACGAACTATATCTTAACGACAACACTCTTGATGTGCAAGTTCTTGGTCGTGGCTTTGCCTGGCTTGATACTGGCACTATGGACTCTCTTGCCGATGCTGCCGATTTCGTTCGCGTCATTCAGAAACGCCAGGGCGTAGAAATTTCTGCTCCAGAAGAAATCGCCTTTAAAAATGGCTGGATTACTAAGGACGAACTCCTAGAATCTGCAGCAAAATATGGCAAATCTACCTATGGCCAAAATCTAAAACTCGCCGCAGAAAGGAAAATTAAAGACTAATGAGCAATTTTACTTTTGAGCCGACCAAAATTAAAGATGTATATATCATTACTCCAAAAGTTTTTGGCGACGAGCGCGGCTATTTCATGGAAACTTACAGCGCCAAAGATTTTAAAGAAGCAGGGCTAGATTATAATTTCGTCCAAGACAATCAGTCTAGCTCATTTAAAGGCGTACTTCGTGGTCTTCACTTCCAGAAAAACCACCCACAGGCAAAACTTGTTCGTGTTTTGAAAGGCGAAGTTTTTGACGTTGCCGTTGATCTTCGAGCAGGTAGCGAAACCTATGGCCAATGGGTCGGCGCTCGCCTTTCCGAAGAGAATAAAAAACAACTTATGATCCCGCGTGGTTTTGCACACGGTTTTTTAGTTTTGTCTGACCACGCAGAATTCGCTTACAAATGTGATGATTTTTATCATCCAGAAGATGAGGGCGGTATTATGTATAATGACTCTGATATTAATATTGAGTGGCCAGAAATTGACGCTGAATATACTTTGAGTGAAAAAGACGGAAAGCATCCAACATTAAAAGAAGCTAATATTAAATTCTAAGGAGGAAAATGGACAAAAAAACAATCGTAGTGACAGGTGGTGCCGGCTTTATCGGTTCTAACTTTGTCTACTATATGCTAAATAAATATCCTAATTACCGTATCGTCTGTGTTGATTGTTTGACCTACGCAGGGAACATCAATACTTTGAAAAAAGCCATGGAAAATCCAAATTTCCGCTTTTCCAAAACCAACATTTGTGATAAAGCTGCCATCAAACAATTATTCGAAGAAGAACATCCAGATATCGTCGTAAACTTTGCAGCAGAAAGCCATGTCGATCGCTCTATTACTGGTCCAGAAATATTTGTTAAAACCAATGTAGAAGGAACGCAAACTTTGATGGAAGTATGCCGCGAATTGAATATTCCACGCTACCACCAAGTTTCCACCGACGAGGTTTATGGCGATCTGCCTTTGGACAAGCCAGACCTTTTCTTCACTGAGAAAACTCCGCTTCATGCGTCTAGTCCATACAGTGCCTCTAAAGCTGGTGCCGATATGCTAGTTCTTGCATACTGCCGCACCTTTAATTTCCCAGCCACCATTTCTCGTTGTTCCAATAACTATGGTCCATACCATTTCCCAGAAAAACTAATCCCCCTCACTATCATTAAAGCCCTAAATGACGAGTCACTTCCAGTCTACGGCGATGGCAAAAACGTCCGTGATTGGCTCTATGTCGAGGATCACTGCCGTGCTATTGATTTAATTATCCATAATGGCAAAATCGGACAAGTTTACAACGTTGGCGGCCATAATGAAATGGCAAATATCGACATCGTCAAACTTATCTGTAAGGAACTAGGCAAGCCAGAATCTCTAATTACTTTCGTTGAAGACAGAAAAGGTCACGATCGTCGCTATGCTATTGATCCGACCTTTATCCATGACGAACTTGGCTGGCTTCCAGAAACTAAATTCGAGGATGGAATTAAGAAAACGATTAAATGGTACTTAGATAATCGCGAGTGGTGGGAAAACATTCTTTCCGGCGAATACCAAAAGGCGGAGGCCTAGATGAAAGTTTTAGTTACCGGCACATCTGGACAGCTCGGCCATGATGTCATGTTGGAGCTTAAAAACCGTGGGATTGAATGCCTCGGTACCGATAGAAGAGGTGAAGATAATCCCGAGTTTAAGACCGCCATCCTAGACATCACTGATAAAGAAAACGTCGAAAAATTGCTAAACGACTATCATCCAGACGTTGTAGTTCACTGCGCAGCCTGGACCAATGTTGATGGCGCCGAAGCTAAGGAGAATCAAGCTGCCGTTCGCGCGGTCAATGTTGATGGTACAGAAAACCTCGCAAAAGCCTGTAAAAATATTGATGCAAAAATGGTCTATATCTCCACTGACTACGTCTTTAATGGAAAAGGAGAAAAACCTTGGCAGCCAGATGATAAAGACTATGCTCCACTTAACGTCTATGGACAGTCAAAACTCGATGGGGAATTAGCCGTAGTAAACAACCTTGATAAATATTTCATTGTTCGTATTGCTTGGGTATTTGGTAAGAATGGCAAGAATTTCGTAAAAACTATGCTCGGAGTTGGCAAATCTCATCCCGAAGTTCGCGTAGTTGATGACCAGATTGGTACACCAACTTACACTCCAGACCTAGCGAGACTTCTCGTCGATATGATTTTGACCGATAAATATGGTTATTATCATGCCACAAATGAGGGAGGCTTCATCAGCTGGGCAGACTTTACAAAAGAAATTTTCAAACAAGCAGGTATTGATTCTAAAGTCATCCCTGTCACCACGGCAGAATATGGCGTTTCTATTGCAGCTCGCCCATTCAACTCTCGCCTCGACAAGTCTAAACTTGTAGAAAACGGCTTCACGCCACTTCCAACCTGGCAAGATGCACTTTCTCGCTACCTAGAAGTTTTAGAGGAAGAGAACAATGCCTAAACCGACGCGCGTCACAGTGCTCGTTTATATTCATAATGCGGAAAAATTCTTAATCGACTGCCTAAAAAGTCTCAGCAATCAAATCTTAGACGACATGGAAATCGTCTGTATTAATGATGGGTCTACGGATGGTTCAGCTGATATTCTAGAAGATTTTTCCAAAAAAGAGTCACGCATGCGCGTGGTCAGTTTAAAGAAAACTGCCGGCTACGGTCGTGTTTTAAACCAGGGAATCAAAATCGCAAGTGGTGAATACATTGGTATTATCGAAGCCACGGATTTTGTCAATCCAGAAATGTTTATCGAATTGTTTGCTCTAGCGAAGAAGCACGATGCTGATGTGGTAAAAGGTAACTATACGATTTTTAAGGACGAAAAAGATATCCCAAAAGACGCCATCCTTCCAGAAGAATCCGGCTTTGTCATTGACCTAATGGAAAACACCAGAATTTTTTACCAACCGCCAGCCATTTGGTCCGGCATTTACAAAAAAGAATTTTTGACAAAAGAAAAAATCGCTTTCTTAGAAACCGATGCTTGTGCTTGTCAGGATATCAGCTTTAATTTCAAAGTTCTAGCTTCTGGTGGAACAATTATTCTAACCGACAAAGCTTATCTTCACCACCGTCCACTAGAGATTACTATCCCAGAAAAAGAGACCTTCAACGTCAATACTGAATTCGCCGAAGCAGAAGAATATCTAAAGAAAAAAGACTCCTGGAAAACGTTTGGCTACATTTTTGAGGCCGTCAAATTTGCGTCCTATCATTGGACGATGCTTCATCTAGAAAAGTCTCAGATCGAAAAATTCGCACTCAGAATGCGTGCTGAGTTCCACGACGCCGACAATAAAGATATGCTTCGTCGACCATATTTTCCAAAAAATCATTGGCGCATGCTCCGCGTTCTTCTCGACACATCACCAACTGCGTTTCTTCTAATCTTCAAGAGTCGCAATAAAAAACAATTAAAATCTACCAAAAAAACAAGCAACTAATTACTATTCCCACAGCTTCGTGTAAGCTTTTGTAACTTTGCTAGGCTTGCCTTCGCAGGCAATTTTTCCGTTTTCAATTAGGATTGCTCTGTCGCAAAATTTCTCAACGTTTTCCATTGAATGCGTAACTAAAATCACAGTTTGATTACCGTGTAAGCTCTTAAAGTAATCATTACATTTTTCTTGGAAAGCAGCGTCACCTACGGCTAAAACTTCATCTAGAATCAAGATATCTCCACGTGCGCGTATCGCAATTGAAAAAGCCAATCTCACCTGCATGCCAGAAGAGTAGTTTTTTAATTTCTGATCCATGAACTGCTCTAGCTCTGCAAACTTTACGATATCCTCAAACATCGCATCCATTTCCTTGTTAGAGAATCCAAGCAGAGCACCGTTTAAATATACATTTTCACGTCCAGTCAGCTCCGGATTAAAGCCTACGCCAAGTTCGATAAATGGTACTAATGTCCCATTGACTTTCACGCTCCCACTATCAGGCACATAAATCTCTGATAATACTTTTAATAGCGTTGATTTACCACTACCATTGCGCCCAACAATTCCGAGAAACTCTCCACGTTTCACGCTAAATGTTATCCCTCTCAAAACCTCTTGTTTTGTGAATCCTTTGACGCCTTTCAACCGATTAAAAATTGCTTGCTTCAGCCCCCAAGCTCGTTCTGTTGGTAGCTTAAAACTTTTATATAGCTCATTTACTTCAATTGCATTTTCATTGGCGAGTGCTTCTTCATGTGCTTTTTCGCGCATTCGTTTTAGGTATTTTTCACTCCACTTCATTTAGACTTCCTCCGCAAAATATTTTGATTTCTTCCTAAAATACGTTACGCCGAGTATGAATACTATGACAACAGCAACAATAGAAATAATGCCAAAAATCGGTCCAGAAAGGCTCCATGTTGTTACGGCTTCGTGCGTAATTAGGCTCCATCGTACATCTTGAATAATCTGTGCTACTGGATTTAACATAATTACTTTTGCCGCAAGCACAGAAGTATTTATTACCATCGAAAGCGGATAAATAATTGGCACTGCATAGAACATCGCCTGCATTAGCACCTCCCAAATCGAACCCACATCACGGAACTTAATATTCATCGCACCGAGTAATAGGGAAATACCAAGCGCCAACAAATATAACTCTGCAAGTAAAGGTAGCACTAGTAGCCATGACCAGCTTGGTGTCACACCGTTAAATAATGCAAAAATAATTACCACACACAAGTTGATTAGTACGTTGATTACAGCGGTGCTAGTGGCGCTTACTACAACTATATATTTTGGAAAGCTCAATTTTCTAATTAAATCACCCCTCTGCTCAATTGAATGAATTCCTTGCTGGGCGCATTCGTTAAAGAAATTCCAGAGCACAGTTCCCACCAATAGGTATACTGGATAGTGTGGAATACTATCACCAAATCTAAGAACCCTAGCAAAAACCACATACAAAATCGCGAACATCAAGAGCGGTTTAATTACCGCCCAAAGATAACCGAGTACGGAGCCCTGGTATCTGAGTTTAAAATCAGTCTTCACTAGCTCCGCTAGAAGAACCCGGTTCTTCTTACTGAATAAGGTTTTTCCCATACAAGTATTATATCATATTGTATAATAATATATATGGAAACACCCCTTATTACTATAATTGTGCCAGTTTATAATGTTATTAAGTTCTTACCCGTATGTCTAGACTCGTTAAAAAAACAAATCTATCCGAAGTGCGAGTTTCTTTTGATTGATGATGGCTCTACTGACGGCAGTGGTGTTGCCTGTGACGAATTTGCAAAGACAGAGCCACGCGCCCGCGTCATTCATCAAGAGAACGCTGGTCTTTCTGCCGCTCGCAACCGTGGCATTGCAGAATCAAGAGGTGATTATATTACTTTCCTAGACTCCGACGATATGATTGCTCCAGATTATGCTTCGTATCTTTTCTCACTTGCTCAAAAATAC
>JAZLDZ010000034.1:0-4633 GCA_045615025.1 Candidatus Nanosyncoccus sp.
GACTTCGAATTTTTCAGCATGATTTAGAAAACGCCCAACCACAGAATCTTGTGGAATGTAGTGTATGATGCGAGGTAAAACTGACGTGCCAGTATCTTGTTCGACGACCTTTTTGGACATGCCTGGGGCATCCTGGCCATAAACCATAACGATGCGATTTTGATAAAAATCTGGTGCAACAATTGCTGCATACATTGCAACGTTTCCACCCTTGGAATGCCCACCAAGATAAACTTTTTTCCAAGGATATTTATTTGCGATATGCTTAAAATAATTTAGTCCAGAAACCTGCGCCGGAATGACATCAAGCAGAGCAAGATTTAAATCTTCACGCCAGCCATGGAGCGAATTGTCGGTGCCATTATAAGAAATGAACAATTTGAATGCATTGACATGAATTGTAATAGCCAGAAATTGCTCGGTAATTATTTTGCTACTTTTTCTACGGAGATCAGTGACTTTGAGCGAACCAAAGCGAGTGGAGAACCCCATTGCTTCAATGTAATCGGCGTCTTCTGGCCAGCCAAAATCCTTAGTTTTTAGACTTCGCATTTTTTTCGCGATAGATGCTACAGTTTCTTTGTCTTCTAGCTTAATTTTATGAAAGGGTAAGTAGGAAAACCGCGATAATACGATTGCATCCAATTCGCAAAATGGAGCGGTGCGGTTTATTTTGTAGCCACCATGAACTTTTATATAATCAACGATACTCGCCATACCGTTATTATATAACAATTTCCTCGTTAGCGCATACGAGTGGCTGGCTGTTGGCCGCCTTGTTGAGGCTGTTGAGATTGTTGTGGTTGTTGTGGTTGCTGTAGTTGCTGGCCGCCCATGTTGCCGCCGAACTGGCTCGTAAGCTCAGTAACTGTTTGACCATTAACAGTGATTGTGCCGCTATTTAATTGACTGTTTCCATCCCAGTCGAATGGAGACTGTGCAGTAATATTGATTGTCCCACCGTTTATGATGAGGTCGCCGTTAGAATCGATGGCATCGGTATCGCCTTGCCCCATGTCGATAGTAATTTTGCCGCCATTGATTTCGATTTTGACGGAATACTTATCGGACTTGTTACCAGCGTTAATGCCGTCATCGGTAGCATTTATAGTAATATCGCCGCCATCGATTTTGACATAGGTTGCTTCAAGTCCTTCGTGTGCTGTAATGTTGAGTGTGCCACTCGTAATAGTAAGCATACCATCAGCATGAATGCCATCGTCGGCAGCATTAATAGTGAGCGAACCATCACCAGTGATAGTAAGATCACCCTCAACATTAATGCCATCGTTTTCGTTATTTGCTGTGATTCTATTATTGCCAATGAGCTTGATTGTGGCATTGCTATTTTCTTTACCCTTAATACCAGCACCATCCGAGCTCGTAATAGTAACACTATCTAATATGACCGTGACGGCTTCTGTTGTGTCGATAGAAATTTTATCATTAAGCGTGCCAGTAAAAGTGTAGGTGCCACCAGAAGTGATTTTAGTATTAGTGCTTGTGGTAGAATTTGAAACGCTATTGGTATTTTCTAAAGTACTATTGGTATTTTCTGAAATGTTTGCTCTAAAAATTGTATCGCGGTTTATGACGAGGTAAGTTCCGGCACCACCAACGCCAAGTGCTAAAACAACCCCTCCAATAATCGCTGCTAAAGTTTGCTTTTTCATATTATAATTCCTCCTCGATTAATGGGTGAGAAAGAGAAACTTTAAGGTTTCCATTTTTCACACGAATTTTATCGATAAATTCCTTTTCGTTAATTTTCTTCTTAGTATTGATGCGGTAAGTTAGTTCAAACAAGCTGCCCATGTTAGTAGTTTTGGATTTTTCCAAAATGTGGCTGGTAGTATATTTGGAGAATACATCGTCAAACATTTCGGTGTAGTCGATATCTTCTGGAACTAGGATAGTGAGTTTCTTGTCTACGGTCGACGCTTCGCCAAATTTGATGTATTTTAGGAAGGCGATAATTGCGGAAACAATTACTGTGAAAAGTGCTGCGAAGGCAATATAGCCTGTACCAACGGCAAGACCAATCGCCATTGCAAAGAATACAGACAAAATACTACGTGAGTTACCTGCAATCGAACGAAAACGTACGAGCGAGAACACACCAACGGTAGCAACGCCTGCGCCGAGGTTGCCGTTAACAAGCATAATCGCCATTGCAACTAGCATAGGCAAAATCGCTAATGTAGTGATAAAGTTAGAACTTGCGCGTGTAGTCTTTTTGTGAACAATTGCCACAATAAGTCCGAGTACAAGTGCTGTGCCGAGACAAATAAAGAAATTTGCCGGCGTGAGCGATGAGCTCAAAATACTATTAAACATATTGAATTTCCTTTCTTTTAAAGATTTCCCTTTCGGTCACGCGTCCATATTTTGAAAAAGAGGCCGGGTAAATTTTTAACTTTGACAGAGCATGGACAAAATAGAACGGAAAACGTTCCAATGCCTTTACTTCCATGACGACTTCGCCATTTTTGAAAAACTGTTTGCCGAAGTCCCCTTTTTCTAACGATAAATTTGTATTACGACTGCGGACGTTGCGGTCGAATGTAACACGAAATGTAGGGTCATCTTTATCGCAATAAGATGTGCGATCATAAGCCAAAAACATAGTCGGTTTTAAATTATAACGTTTAAAACACGTATCAAGTTCCGCTTTGATAATTTCCGAATTACTATCTAGCCTACCTGTTTTTAAATAATTATTTAAATCGGAAAGTTTTATTGGGATGCGGCGTTTGCTACCAATGCCTTTGTATTTTTTCTTAATTTCTAAGAAAACAATATCATCTGGCTTCGGTACGCCATAGCTTCTTATACGAACCTTTTCCTTATAAAGCGGTTTTTCTAAAGAATGAATCGCAAGATAGCGATTCTTGCTATCGTAATAGACGCTGCAATTCGTGCTTTTAAAATACTGATCCTTCTTTAAATATGGCTCAATTAGCCACATTAGAGATTTAATTTTTTCTTCGGACAAAATGTATTTAATTTCAGTCCTTCGAAAGATTTGTTGAGCCATGTTAATCCTTTCTTTCAAAACCTTTGATGATTTTGATAATCAGATTATAACAGGAGTGACTTAAACGAACCTTAAAAATCTTAAAAAGCTTAAAACCATTAAAAATCCTAAAAAATCCGAGGTTGGCTCGGATTTTAAGGCTTAAATATTAGCGTTTGATTATTCTTCGTCTTCTATGATGGCGATATGCGCCTCTTCGAGCTGCGCAGCATCAACGGCGGATGGTGAGTTCATCATGAGATCGACGCCAGAGCCATTCTTCGGGAAGGCAACAATGTCGCGAATATTTTCTTTGCCAGTTAGTACCATGAAGATACGGTCAAGGCCCGGAGCGCAGCCAGCATGTGGAGGAGCGCCAAATTTAAAGGCATTAAGTAAGCCACCAAAACGCTCTTCGACATATTTTTTGCCATAGCCAAGTAAGCCGAATGCTTTATACATGATTTCTGGATTATGATTTCTAACGGCACCGGAACAAACTTCGTAACCATTCATAACCATATCGTATTGGTCGGCAACGATGGCGAGCTTGTCAGCATCAGACTCGGCATTTTCTAGGGCAGAAAGACCGCCTTTTGGCATCGAAAATGGGTTGTGTGAAAAGTCTACACGTTTGTTTTTCTCGTCCCATTCGTAAAATGGAAAATCGATTACCCAGCAATAGGCGATTTCGGAATCATCTTTTAGCCCAAAATGATCAGCAAAGGCAATACGTAAAATGCCAAGAACTTTGTTAACTTTTTCACGTGTGTCAGCTCCAAAGAATACGGCGTCGCCATCACTCGCGCCAGTAAGCTCTTTGATTTTGGCGAGTTCTTCTGCCTTTAAGAATTTAGCAATTGGAGATTTCTCTTCACCATTTTCGTAAAGAATATAAGCAAGACCGCCGGCGCCATTTTTGCGAGCTAAGTCAGTAAAGCTGTCTATTTGAGAACGAGTAAGTGAAGCGCCGCCTTTGACACAAATCGCTTTGACGGTAGGAGCTTGGAAAACTTTAAAATCTGTGCCTTTCAATGCTTCAGTCAAATCGACTAGCTCTAGGCCATAACGAAGATCGGGTTTATCGCAGCCATAAGTATCCATCGCAAATTGGAATGGGAGACGCGGAACCGTACCGCCTTCTGGGATAAATTCTTTTGCTGGTTCGGATTTCATGACTAATTTTTTATGCGCAAAATCAGTAGCTAGAGAAAGGTAGAGTGGTTCAATTTCCTGGCGAACAGTTTCACCACTTTCGACAAAAGACATCTCCATATCGAGCTGGTAAAAGTCGCCGTAAAGACGGTCTGCGCGAGGATCTTCATCGCGGAAGCATGGTGCGATTTGATAGTATTTTGGAATGCCACCAACCATTAATAATTGTTTGAACTGCTGCGGAGCTTGTGGAAGAGCGTAGAATTTTCCTGGGTGGAGACGAGATGGCACGAGAAAATCGCGTGCACCTTCTGGAGAAGAGTTGGCCAAAATTGGTGTAGCAATCTCGATGAAATCATGAGACTCCATGTATTTTCTAATAAACTGATAAAACTCAGCGCGGCGTTTAAGAGTAGCAAGCATGGACGGGCGGCGTAAATCAAGGTAACGATATTTAAGACG
>JAZLDZ010000035.1:0-13165 GCA_045615025.1 Candidatus Nanosyncoccus sp.
ACAATCCCCACTGGTAGCCCCACAAATCCACCTTTTAGAAAAATCACATCCGGCCGGGTGCTCTTAGCTACCATCCGGAAAAAGCTCTGTACAATACCTGACACAACCCCCACAAACCCACAAAAATTCCCAATAATTAGGTCTTTTATTGTAATCTGCCAATTCTTAAAATAATCCGATAGCTTCCACCCAGCATATCTCCTAAACTTCCCCGCCGCCACCTTGCGCACTCTTATATACTGCCGTTTCCCAGAAAGTTTATCCTCTTTTCCCCAAGACACTCCTATTTCTGTTGTAATTTTTACAACATTTTTGTAATACTTTTTGTCAGTCCAAAATTCTACCCTAGCTCTAGGTTTTTCTTCTAAAATCTCACGCACTACCGCGACGACCGGCGTAATGTGTCCCCCGGAGCCCCCGCCTACTACTAATACTTTCATTATTTACCTCCCTTCCAGTATAACACGAAAGTTGCAAAACTAATCCCAAAGAGAAAGCAATAAACATCATACTTGTTCCACCATAAGAAAGCAGCGGCAATGTAATCCCTGTAAGTGGTATTAATCCAGTCATCGCTGCTATATTTACTACTACTTGAGCTGCAATCCAAGCAAACACCCCAGTCACAACTAAGCCCTCCTCCGTCTTGCTTTTCGTAGCAACCTTTAAAACTCGCATCAAAAGCACCGTAAATGCAAGAATTACCGCAGCAAGTCCAATGAATCCAAATGTTTCACCCATTACCGCAAATACCGAGTCATTAATCGATTCTGGAAGATATCCAGTCGCCTGCACGCTGTTCCCTATTCCTACTCCAGCTAATCCTCCTGTACCGATTGCCATTTTGGCATTATCAATATGATAATTTTCATCCGAATTACCGCTCCCAGAAAAAGTCGTCATACGCTCTAGTCGATGCGGCGAACTTATGATTGCTATTATTCCACCCACTAGCACAAGTGCCATAATCGCAACAAAAACGCTTGTTTTTATTCCACCCATATACATGATGGCAAGAATTATTGCCACCATCGCAAGCCCCGTGCCAAGATCCTTTTGCAAAATTACCACAAAGAAAAGTGCCACGATCGCAATAATCGCATATGGCTGCAAATAATCTCGTGACTCTAGCTTTCCCTTCTCTTTCCACTTTGCAGTTAACTGCGCCAGATATAACACTAGGCCAAGTTTCAAAAATTCTGCCGGCTGAAAGCTAATCGAACCGAAAGAGAACCATCTACAACCACCAAGCTCACATTTAGCAAGCGAGCTTCCGATTAATGAAAGCAGCCATAGAGCAAGACATAATCCTAGTCCAATAAATACTAAAGCTTTCGAGTATGTCCTTAGTTTTTCAAATGGAAATTTAAACGCAATGATAAACGCCGCCACCGAAAGCCCCACCGATAAAAGCTGATGTAAAAAGAAATAGTTCGAACTATAATTCGATCCATATGCAGAATTCATAAAATTCGCCCTTTGTGGCCCAATCGCAAAAATCACTAATAGCCCCACAGCTAGTAGTACAAACGTAATAACCGCAATAAGCCTATCACTCTTATGCTTTCTCATGAACCTATTATAACATAGCGAAGTACTTCGCTATGCGATTCCACTTGCCGCAGCAATAAAGACTCCAATAAGCGCAAGTACCCCTGCTATAACCCAAAACCTCATCACGATTTTTGCTTCCCCCCAACCCTTTGCTTCTAGATGATGATGTATCGGCGCCGAAATAAACAACTTATGCTTGAATACTTTTTTCCAAA
This sequence comes from Candidatus Nanosyncoccus sp., assembly GCA_045615025.1. Classification (GTDB taxonomy): domain Bacteria; phylum Patescibacteriota; class Saccharimonadia; order Saccharimonadales; family Saccharimonadaceae; genus Nanosyncoccus. The sequence goes on from JAZLDZ010000035.1 coordinate 1,770, forward strand.
TAATTTGAAGCAACGATGAGCCTGCCTCTACTACGAGTAATCCGCCAATAATTGGTAGCAAGAAGAAGGAATCTGTCATCATTGCAACTACGCCAAGCCCCGCACCTAGAGCAAACGAACCTACATCCCCCATCATGAATCTTGCCGGCGGCACGTTAAACCAAACATAGGATAGGAGCCATCCTACTACCGTCAAACAAAACCCAAACAGCATCCAATTTCCCTGGAACAAAGCAATAATACCAAAAGCACCATAAGCAATCAATGATAGTCCCCCCGCTAAGCCATCTAGACCATCGGAAATATTAACTGCGTTAGAAGTTGCCACCACTGCAAATGCAAACACAGCGGTCATCAACCACCATGGCAGCTCCCATACTCCTACAAACGGAATATTAATTGCACTCCATCCTAACTTTACGGAAAAGAACCAACCAAGAGCAAGCCCTACCGCCGTAATCATTGCAAATTTCGCCGGCGCTCTCAATCCTGCTGCACCATGCCCATCACCAAATACATTTATCATATCATCAATTAACCCCACAAAGCTACCACCGAGAAAACCAAATAGTGGCAACCACGTCTGTCCTCTATCCCAGTTACAAACAAATGTTACAATCGTTACGGTCGCCACGCCAATAATCCCCGCCATCGTCGGGAAATGCCTGCCTTTTGCAAATTTATGCGCGTGCAGCTTTGTCATTACTGGAAGAGCTTTACCGTCTACCGCCGTCTTTTTCTGTTTCTTCCAAAACTTATACTTATACGCAATCGTCGTATAGATCGGCGTCAAAAACATAGCCAGCAGGAACGAACCAAGCGACAAAAGTAGTCCATAAAACATTTCATCGCTAATATGAAAATTCATTTATTTATTCTCCAGGTTTAATTTTTAAATAATTAATCATATAATCGTTCATTTCATTGAAGATTGGCATGGCGTCTTTCTCGCCTTCCATCTTCAGCCCCTCTCCCCATATTTTAACCATTATTACGTATTCTGGCAACTCCCCATCCGCGCCACCAAATCCTACGTAATTTCCAATCGTCTCATCAAACGTATAAGCACCATCCTTAATTCCCTGGCTAGTACCAGTCTTTCCACCAATATAATACCCTGCTGAATCTTCACCTCTCGCGCGATTTCCAATTCTTACTCCATAAAGCATCTGCCGCATCGTTTCGGACGTCTCTCTAGTAATTGCGCGCCTAATCGGTTCTGGCGAATCCTGATATTTAAACTCACCACTTTCTGTCACTTCTCCTGCTACAATTGTCGGCTTATAATATTCGCCACCATTAATCACCGCGGAAAACGCTGCTGCAATCTGCATCATTGTCACATTTAGCCCCTGCCCAAAAGTCATGTTTGCATAGCGTGAATTATAAGCATCCTCATCATCCGGTTTCGTTACATAGCCTGGTGACTCAAATAATTCAATTCCAGTATACTGCCCTAGTCCAAACCTATCGTAGTAGTATTCGTACAATAATTCTTTCCCTCGTTGAGTTATTCTACTTGGATCTCCACCAAGCAACATCAATGCGGTCATTGAGCTAGTATTGAGCGAGTAATTCAAGCCCGTCTGCATCGTAATTACACCTAGCTGCCCCTTATAAGCATTGGAAATATTCCAGTTATCAATCACTAAATAGCCAGCATTATTATATGTTGTTTCCGGAGTCATCTTTCCCTGGTCTATTGCCGCCGCAAAAGAAAATGTCTTACACATTGAACCCGGCTCATACGCCGATTCTAGCGGTATATTCACAAACACACTTGGATCTTCTACGTCCGCATAATTTGACGCATCATATGTTGGCAGATTTGCCATCGCCCACACCTCTCCATTATTTGGATTCATCACGATTCCTGCCGCATGATCAGTTCCAGACCGCTCTAATCCATGTTGCAAAACTTTTTCCAATTGATACTGTACATTCTTATCAATCGAAAGCACTACATTTTTTCCATTTTTTGCTGGCACTCGCACATTATCGTCACCAATAGAAAGGGCAACATTATTCACGTCTGTCACCGTTTTCAGCACTCCATCTTCTCCAGCCAGCTCTTTATCAAGTGCACCTTCCACACCATACTGCCCTTCACCATTTGCGTTTACAAATCCCAGCAAACTCGACGCCATCTGTCCTTCCGCATAGACCCTAGCGTTATTCTTGCTGTACCACACGCCCGGCAGCTCTTCTTTTTTAATTTTTTCTATTGCTTCCCTTTTCACGCCTTTTGCCACTACATAATATCGACGTGTTTTATCCGCAAAAACATCTTTCCACTCTGCTATTTTTTTGTCTTTTGCTACACTGTCAATCACATATGTCACTTTTTCCTCATTTGCCACCATCGGATCCACTACTACCGTCCATACAGTCTCATTCATCACGGCAATACTTGGATTCTCTCCATCCATCATATAAATCTCGCCCCGCGTCGCTTTTATTTTATTCTGCACAATATGTTCTTCTTCTGCTCTCGCTACCCACATATCATGCTCGATGATTTGAATCACAAAAAGCCGTACCAAAATCACGGCTACGGCAACAAGAAGCCCGATTCGAAGAATCTTAGCACGTTTGTTCATGCTTAAATTATATCATTTAATTACTAGCATAACCAGAAGCGTTTCCATCTGGCATTGCTTTAGCCACTTGCGAATTTTCACTTGCTGCGATCGAAGTCAACCTTGCTCGCTCTACTGCCAAATCTTCCTTCTTTGCCTGTAAATCAGAAATCTCATTTTCTATATTAGAAAGTTCATAATCATATCCAGTAGCTTTTACGCCCTGTGTTGCATAAATTAAGCCCACAATTAGAACCATCAAACCAAAAATTGCAGTTAGACTCAAATTTCCCAATTTCCTACCAGAATGTCTTACTGTGTTTTGATTACGCGACCAAGAATTCGTTACCGTTCCTCGCCTAGTTACGTACTCGTTTCGCATTGGTTCCTTTCATTTTTATTTTTATTTTTTGCTACAAAATCATCAGCCTCACAGGATCTCCCCTGTTCGACTCACATAGACTAGAGCGGCCACTGATAGCAGTGCCATAAGTGCTAAAAGCTCCGCTCTAGGAAGGTCATATATTTTTTCTGTAAACACCAACCCAGGATTCTCCACAACCTGGGACGGAGGTTTCCCTCCATATAAGCCCCGAAGGGCTAACGAGTTAGGCTCGTCAGTCCATTAAAACAAACACGCTTAACGGAAATTTACTTTGATCTTCTGTGCGCGAGATTTGTTCATGATAGTAATTTGACGTGGCATATTTTGCCTCCTTTTTATTTGTTGTTTTTATTTTTAACAATCCAAAGAGAGTGCCGCTCTTAGCTTAGCACTTCTTGCTCTGGAGTTGTTAACTAGCTCCAATTTCTCCGCAATGATTGGTTTTTTATTAATCAGTCTAAGTTCCGATTCTTCTCCAAGATGACTTCTCTCGTCGAAGAAATCTTTCACTAACCTATCTTCTAGACTATGAAAAGTTATAATTGCTACCCTTCCACCAGGCTTTAAAAGCCGAGGAATTAATGGCAACGTCTTTTCTATTATAGAAAGCTCCTGATTGACTTCAATCCGAATAGCCTGGAATACTTGCGCACGTTTATCACGTGACACTAGTTCCGCCAGCTCTTTTGTAGTCTCTAATTTTTTTTGCTTCCTAGCAGAAAAAATTAATTCAGCTACTTTCCTTGCCGAACCCGGGCTTAACTCTCCATATTTCTCGAACAACTCTATGAGTTCGCGTTCCGAATAGCTATTTATAACATCAGCGGCAGTTTTGCCCTGAGTCCTATCCATACGCATATCGAGCGGTCCATCTTGCGAAAAAGAGAATCCCCTATCCGACTTGTCTAGTTGCGGAGAAGACACCCCAAAATCAGCAAGTATCATATCAAAAGTTTTTCCACACTGTAAAAGTTGTAGCGCTGCATTATAAAAATCCATATGCATTATCTTAATCGATTCACTTTCGTACTTCTCTTTCAAGATAGAAACCGCATAATCGTCGCGATCAACAAGAACCGCGGCTTTATAATTCTGCGTTACATCCAAAATCGCATTAGCATGACCTGCATAACCCGCCGTAAGATCTAAATAACTCTCACCGGCATGAGGTTCAAGCACTTGCAAAACTTCTGATAATAACACTGGTTTGTGGTGTTCTTCCATTGATAAATATTATAATATTACCCTGCCCGCCTTGCAAGCATAAGCATCTATTATATACTTATCGGCGACGTTTGAGATCGCCCAACTAGAAATTTTCGCGTGTTTGTTTTTGTATAGTTTTTGTTATACACACTTTATGTTTCACCACGGACAAAGTTCCGTAGTCGTTGAGAGACTTAATGTGTGATTGGTTGTTTAATTAGAGTTAATTGGGAGGTGTTTATTAATGATGTGCCCATGGTTTTGATTTCGCGTATCCTAAACGCGCGCCAAAACTCCTAGTTGGCCAATCTCAAACTTTTTTAATGTACTTTTTTGTTTGGTGGTTTTTATTTTATGTATTCCACTTGTCCTTAGTTTAAATAACTATTCAAAAAAAATCAAGACCTTTTTTGGCTATTTTTTCCACCTTTTTGTTTTCCACCGCCCCTGTGGAAAACAGTTCATTGACTTTACTGCCATATATTATATATCTGCCGAACAAAACCCGTACAAATCATGTCCCATTTCGTTCGGTTTTTAGTACTTGACGAATCATGTAAATATTTCAATTAATTCTATTGTTCAATTCCCTTTCTAAATTTATGCTATAATAAGATGGAATTAGTAAGAGAAAAAGGAGCTTTTAATGGCTGATTTTAACAAAATTTTAAACCCTGGTGATTTTGAGAGTAGCGAAATTAACGTCGTAGTAGAAATCCCTACGGGCAGCAATCATAAAATCGAATGGGACAGAAAAAATGCCTGCTTCATGCTTGATCGCGTCGAGCCTATTGCTTTTGCAAAACCTTGCAACTATGGCTTCATCCCACAAACCCTCGATGAAGACGGCGACGAGCTAGACGTTCTTCTTATCACAGAACAACCTCTAACTACTGGCATCTATACTACTGCTCGCATCCTCGGCGTCATGAAATTTGTTGACGACGGTGAAGTTGACGACAAAATTATTGCCGTCCCTGCTGATGATCGCAACAACGGCGACGCTTATCAGACTCTAGAAGATCTTCCAAAGCGCCTAATCGAGCAAATTGAGTTCCACTTTAACCATTACAAAGACCTCAAGAAGCCAGGCACCACCAAGGTTGAAAAATTCGGCGACATTAAAGAGGCCAAAGAAGTCATCAAAGCCGCTATTGATCGCTGGAATAAGCAATAAAAATTTGACTTTTACAATAACCTGTTGTATAATAAACAAAAGGTTATTTTTTTGTTCATTAACAAAGGGGGTGAGCCATATTGGCACAAACAATTGTTCGATTAGTTATCATGCTTTTTCTGTCAGCGTTCTTTCTTATGCTAGCTTTATATTCTACGACCTTCAAAGCCCGCGCCAAGCGCAGCTTCATGGTCTACGAAATCATCGCTATCTCTCTCATCATTGGCGACCATAATCTAATACTTGGAGTAATTGAATTTATCGTTTTTCAGATTATTATCATTTTTTCCACGATTGGTTGTCTATACTCATATGCCGAGATTGAAATTAACGAAAAAAAGGCTGCGGAAAAAGATTGTACTGCACTAGTAAAAATTCCATTAAAAAAGCAGACTGCAGAGGTTGATCAAAAAACAATTAATTCCATCCAGGATTTAGCCCTATGTATTTTTATCGCCTGTCTGGCAGTTCTAGTTTTTATCAGGCCGACTCTGCTGTTCCCTTTCTACGGAAGAAATGCCGCGGCCTTCATATTTGGCACTATTATTACCATTTTCACTTTCTATACATCGCTAAAAGGCGGAGATTCACGACGCGCTATTGAAACTAATAATACTGGCTGGGAAACGTCATTCGTCTTCGTCAGCTTCATAACCATTTTAGCCTATGGCTTTATTCAGCTGATAGCGCTTTTCGTCTACTTGGATGCAGACGCAAAGGCCCAGCAGAATAACATCATTCAGGATAGCATTCCCGCAAGCTATGGCAAGATGCTACCGATTAATCATATCTATGATTATGAAGACCAAATTCCGTATTACATCAAAGACAGTGACGTCACGGATAATCTATACTTAATTCGGACAGATGATAGAGACTTCGATTATTACTATTATTGTTTGTACGGGTTCGATGAAATTCAAAAGACAATAGATGATTATGGCACAGAAATCTATATCCATATTGTTGAAGAAGACGTAGAGCCGCGTGTCGATATCTATCCGGTTTGCTATCTCAATCCAAAAGGCGAAGAAGACATCGCTAAGTACATTTACCATTTTTATTTGAAAGAAGAACAAATTATAACCTACTAGAAAACCCCGGCTAAGCCCGGTCCTTTTTCATGCAACTTGACTAACTACAACTCTTCTGGCTTCACGCGCACCTGCGTAGCCGTATCTCTGTCTCTCACTGTCACCGTCCCATCTTCCAAAGTATCAAAGTCAATCACCACACACTTTGGTGTACCAATTTCATCTTGCTTACGGTAGCGCTTACCAATATTTCCGGAGTCATCCCAAGTCACATTACCATATTTTTCACGCAAATCTTGATAGATTTCCCTAGCTTTAGCCACAAGCTCTGGCTTGTTCTTTAGTAGCGGCGAAACGCAGAACCTGTACGGCGCCAAATTTTCTGGCAATCTCAAAACAATGCGCGCAGAACCGCCCACTTCATCTTCCGCGTAAGCATTCGTTAGCACCGCCAAAATTAAGCGTTCTACCCCAATCGACGGCTCAATCACGTGTGGAACAAAAGTCTCCCCAGTCACCTTATCGCGGTACTCCATGTTTTTACCGCTCTCACGCGCAATATTATCAAGATCAAAACTCCCCCGATAAGCAATCCCCATCAGCTCTTCCTTGCCATTTGGATAGTCAAATTCAATATCTACCGTCCGCTTAGAATAATGCGCTCTGTCTTCCGCAGGTACTTCGTATTCATGAATCAGCTCGCCAGAAAGCCCCATCACGTTTTCTAGAAAATCATGTTGCGCCGATAGCATTTTCTCAAATTCGCTTTCCCATTTATCCGGATGCACAAAATACTCAATCTCCATCTGAGAACATTCACGGTCTCTCAAGATGAAATCACGCGGGCTTATCTCGTTTCTAAATGCTTTTCCCTGTTGCGCAATCCCAAACGGTATATTAGGATAAATCGTATCTACTACATTTTTATAATTCGTGAAAATCCCCTGTGCCGTTTCTGGGCGAAGATATGCAATCGACTTCTCTGCAAGTGCCTTTGCAGCCTCATCTCCACTAACATCCTCTGGTAAAACCGCTCCTACGTGCGTGGTAAACATCATGTTAAACTTCCTAATCGGACCCCAATCAGTTTTTCCGCAAGTCGGGCATTTCACCTTTAATGCTTGGAATTCTTCTGTTGTCACACTCTCGCTTACGCCCTCTGCAATTTTATCTGCGCGGAATCTACCATGGCATGCTTTACATTCTACTAATGGATCGGCAAACGTTGCTGTATGTCCAGAAGCCACCCATGTTCTTGGGTTCATAATAATCGCTGCATCTACACCAAAAGTGTCTTCTCTATCTTCAACAAAAAACTTCCACCAAGCATCCATAATTTTTCTCTTCAATGTCACGCCTAGAGGCCCAAAATCCCACGTACCAGCCATGCCGCCATATACGTCACTTCCCTGAAAAATAAATCCCCTCCGTTTACATAGACTAACTAAATCTTCAATCTTACTCATAAGATTATTATATCACAAAAACTAACGTGCCATCTTAGAGCCGATTTAACGTTTTCGCGATATATAGCAATTCTGGCATCATTTCTTCCGTGTTTTTTACTCTTAGTACCAAAGACAGCTTTGCCGCAAGCATTAGTCTTAGCATTTTTATCTCATTCTTTGCAATTCTCCCATGAGGTTCTTTTTTAAGACCAAGCTCCATAGCATCCCAGACATACCAAGAATTCTCCCCCAACGGCTCACCATCCGTATCGAAATGCAGGTTAATTTCTTCTCCACTTGCCTTAGCGAGATTTAGATAAAACCAAGTAACTACCTTCTCTATATCCGCCCCCATATCTAGTGCTGTTAAACTTTGCTTCGTGATGTCAAAATAATCTGGACTATCCACTAAACTTGATGCCCTCATCACCCTCTTTAATACCTCCGACGCTATCTCCAATCTCGTAAAATCTTTTAATACGTTGCTATAAAACCTCTCTACTTTTGCACTTGTCACAACCAAAAGCTCACCCCTTCCTTCATGCAAATTCATCTTAGCTAGAGTAAACGGCTCCACCGCCCCAGCCAATTTTGATTTTTCTTTTCGTACACTCTTAGCAATCGCCGACCTTTGCCCCAGTGGTGTAATTAATGTTAAAATCCGATCCGCCTCACCATAATTCGTCCGCTTTAGCACTATCGCATCAGTACTCAAATCTCTTATTTTATTTGCCATATTTTTCTACTACCCTTTGTATATCCACTGGTGCCATCTCCGCTTTGTCAAGTGTTGCCACCACACCATAGCTCGACAAATCTTTTCCCGCAAACCTTAATGATGACATTATCACCACGGGTATTTTCTTCGTATCGTCATACGATGACAATTCATTTAAGAACGTAAATCCATCCGGTCCGTCCAATAAAATATCCAAAAAAATTAGCTTTGGCACCTCTTCATCCATCGCCATAGCCGCTTCAATCCCATTACCAAAAACTCTTATCTTCTCATCAGAAAATGCGTGTATCATTTTAGCGACACACTCTGCAAACTCCCTATCATCATCAATCACAAAAATCATTCAAATAAACTCAACTGTTTAGATGGCATTAGTTCCACAAAAAAGCTCGTCCCATCCCTATGTCTAATTGCTCCTACTTCTGCATTCATGTATTGAGAAAACTTCGATGCAATATATAGCCCTAATCCCGAGCTTCCTGGACGCATTGCAATGCTAGTTGGCTTTTCCACCCATCCCTTTCTAATCGTTCGCCACACATCTAGCGGTAAAGCCGGTCCATAATCTCTCACGTCTAGTCTTACTTTATCCCCTCTATCCGATACGACTAGCTCACTCCTTGTTTCCTCATCCGAGTAATGCATCGCATTAAGACAAAAATTATAAACAATACTATAAAGCAATTCTCTATTTGCCGAAACCAATCTCGTCCTATTTCTATATTCTATTTCTAACTTTCGATGATTAAACCTAAATAATGCCCTAAGCTCTCTTGTTACATCATCACAGACCGCCCTCACCGCCACTGGCTCCATCTCAAACAGTCCATCATCTAATCTAGCAATTTTCGTCAAATCTTGTACCTGCCTAAGCGCACGATCGGATACGTGTATCATTTTATCCTGTATTGCTGCAATATCATTTTTGTCTTCTGCAAAATCAAGTGAAAAGGCTAACTGCCTCAGCAAATTCAACGGTGCTTTTAGCTCATGCGCCGCCACCAAAATACCATTTACCTCACTCTCCATACCCCCATTCTACCACAAAGCCGAACTTTATTGATTGAATTTCACAGAATCGAGAACTTTATAATAATCATCTGAGAAAATCATTGCATCTGTCTGGATTAACGCAGTTTTATCACGCATCTTAAATATTGCTGCAATACCTTGATAATCCGAAGATCCTGGTAGTTGTCCAGTATAGATATTAGCATTTTCACCACCAACTGGTCTTACGGCTACGCTTAACTTTCCATTTTTTACGCGCTCTTCATATTGCGAAATGAAGCTATCATACGCCTGATCCTTAATGATTACTCTAAGCGAGTTAATCGTGCCCGAGCCTACCACATATACTCTGTCTGGGTTGAAATACGCCTCAAAATCACCACCATTTGTTGCGCTTTTAGCTTCGTAAACACTCCAGGTCTTTGGATATTCTAATGATAGTTCACCGTAATCTGCCGGACCAGTGAAAACCCTATACGGCGTCTTTTCACGCTCAATAAACTGGTTTTCCATTTCCTCAACTTTTTCATTTACCGCCTCTGCCACAGCTATATTTACCTTGCTATCAACGTTTGTCTGTGCGTCACTCCATTGTGAATACATCCAAATAAAAAGTCCAATAAACGTTACTGCAATAAGTCCACCCACAATTGAAAGCACCATAAAAATCGTTGTTTTTATGCTATTACTCTGCGCCGCCGCAACCGGCACTAGTTTTGCCGTCGGCATAGGATTTTGCCCAGCCATAGGCTGCGCAGAAACCGGTGGTTGCCCAGAGTAAACTGGTTGTTGACTAAAAGGTTGATATGGCGACTGTTGATTATCCATACTGCTATTATATCGCGCTTGAGGTTAGCTGTCAAAATCTTGAGCAATAATTTCAATCTTATTTTTTAGTTCGCCCAAATCTTTCTCAATCTCTTTTGCAAGTTTTGTTGCCGCCTCATATCTAGCCGTTGCTTCATCCAGCTTAAATTCGTCTGAATAGAACCAACTTGTCGCTTCATCTAATTCCTTAATCTTTTCCGAAATCGTTTTTAGCTCTGCCATCTTATTTCCTTTCTTTTGTTTTGCTTATTTTCGCCTCAGCTTCTCGCCTAAATGTCATAATTTTTACAGTATTTCCTTCTGTTAAATCTCCAGAAATTATCGCATACCCCCTTTTTAAAGTTAACTCTGGATTTGCACTATCTAGAATTTTTAACTTCGCCTTTATCTCACCCTCCGCCTCAGAAACTCTCTGCTTCAAAAATCTGAGCGTATCATTCATACGATTTAACGTGTCTCGTTCTACCCCTGTTATTTCCTGAACAATTTTATTACTCAATCTTTCGACATTACCCTTTATCCTCATGAGTTCAGATTGTTTATCCGGAGTTAGCATCTCGGCAACATTCGACGGTGTAGAAGCTCTAATATCTGCCGCAAGATCAGCAAGACTCTCATCTATCTCATGCCCAATACCCGTTATTACCGGTATCTTACTTGCCGCTATCGCACGTGTCAATTGTTCATCATTAAATACTGCAAGATCATCTGCACTTCCACCGCCTCTTATTATCGCAATAATATCAACATCCGCCCTCTCATTGAAATACTTTAGCGCTCGCATAATCTGATCTGCCGCTGTCATTCCCTGCACCTGTGTGTGTGCAGTGTAAATCTCCAGCCCACCCCATCTTGCATTAATAATCTTGCAAAAATCTGCATACCCACCCGCCTGCGTTGAAGAAATCACACCAATTTTTTTCAAATCTTCCGGCATTGGTCGTTTCCGCGAAGCGTCAAATAATCCTTCCACCGTTAGTTTCTTCTTT
>JAZLDZ010000036.1:0-3468 GCA_045615025.1 Candidatus Nanosyncoccus sp.
TATAAATATGCTAATCGCGCATACAGGTTTTGCTTAATTGAGGCAGGTCATGTAGCGCAAAACATTACGCTCGCAGCAACCGAACTTGGGCTTGGAACGTGTGAACTTGGTGGAGTTTTGGACGAAGCGATTTCCGAAGAATTGGGACTCGTAGATAGCGAATTGCCGATGCTTGCCATCGCGATTGGGCATCCAGGAAATGACGAAGAGTCATTTAATTACGCTGAATTTATCGAAGAGAGTGTAGGTGAAGATAAGCCCGTAAAAAATGTTTCTTTCTGGAATGACGGCAGTGATTTTTATACGGCAACCGCAGAATATGACGATGGAAATTGTCTTTCTGTTAGTGCCGGAAAAGCACGTTCTGACATCATGGCAATGTTTAAAGCCGTGGTGGAAGGTTATGAACGCTATGCATTAAAGCAAGACCCGGAAGTAGAAAATTCCTGTGGAATTGCGGCGCATTTTTCTTTAGAAGAAGCAAAGAAAGGAGCACTTTCTGAGTTAATTGAACGCGATGCAATAATGCGTTGTTGGGAAGACAAAGACACATATGACGCGACGTTTCATAGAGTCAAGCCACTTAGTCAGCATACAATGCGACGTGCGAACGAATTATGGAAAGAAGGGCGAGATGTTTCTGTACTGCACTTAGCTAGTCCGGAAGCGCCGTATATACCCGTAATTCTTGTAACGATTACCGGAAATTATTACCCGTATTTTGTTTGCGGAGCAGCATGCGATGTTAATATCACGGCTAATAACGCTAAAGAAACGCTATGCAGGATTGAGGAAAAAGCCTTGATGGAAGCAGAGTCGGCGCTACTTTTCTACTTAAAAAATCCAGAAAGCGGCAAAGCACCAAAACTGAAAGATATTAAGTCTCCAGAAGATCACGGTAGACTTTATCGTATGAGTAGGAAAGCCGCAAAGAAACTCTGTTGGCTAACAGAAGGCGAGCAGATAAAATATAGTGCAACGAGTATTGATTTTCCAAATGAGCACATAGCCGAGTTAGATGAGAAACTCAAAGTTTCCTATCGAACAATCGCAGCATTCGATAATAATCTCATAGTAGTCCAGGCGAGAAGTCCGAAGCTCAAGCAAATGCGTTTCGGGACGAATGGTGAAAAAGTTCTTCCACATTTCTTCGCATAATTAAAGGCGGCTTATTGCCGCCTTTTTCTCGTATTTGCGGTAATCTTGGTAATACTTGTTGCAATTTTGATGATGATTGTAGTGATTATGGCAAAGCTTATGGTTTTTATTATTGCTATTTTATGTTATAATTTTATTATGAAATATCTTGCGGTACTAGGACGGCAGCCAAAGATTTCGCTCGCCGAGCTAGAAAGTCTTTTTTCTAATGTACAGTTTTTTGGCGGAAATTTAGCGCTTTTTGATAGTGACAAAAAACCGGAAATTGCCAGACTAGGTGGCACAGTAAAACTTGCTAGACCGCTCACGATGTCGCCAGAAAAATATCTACTGGGCTTAGGTTTTGATGGAAAGTTTGTGATTGGCGTGTCAGATTATTCAAAGGGAGCGTCGGGACGTAAAAGTCAAATGCTAGCGCTTAAAATTAAGCGCGTACTTAAGAGAGAGGATCGGTCTGTTCGGGTTTTAGAAAATAGAACGGCAGATTTGTCCACGGCAACAGTATTCCATAACCAACTGGGAGAGAAGCCTGGGCATTTTGAATTAATTAAATATAATGGCACTTGGTATATTGGCATTGGCGTACAAAACATTAATGCCTACCGCGACCGCGATCAGAATCGTCCAGCGAGGGACGCCAAAAATGGAATGTTGCCGCCAAAACTAGCGCAAATACTAATTAATTTATGCGGTGATTTGGCTCCAGGCTCGACAATACTAGACCCATTTTGTGGAACAGGAGTAGTTTTGCAAGAAGCAATGCTGATGGGATATAAAGGTTATGGCACAGACGTTTCCGAACGGATTGTCGGTTTTGCAGAAAAAAACCTAAGCTGGCTAACGGAAAGTTCGAACACAACACCTTCCGGAATACCTGCGCGCGCCGAAAGTAAAGCCCTAAAGGGCGTTGACTTTCGACTGACGCTCCGTGGTATCGTTCCGGACAGGTCTGTTTTCAAGCTTTCCGTCGGCGATGCTCAGAATTTTATTTGGGAGCAACCAATTGATGCGGTAACATTTGAAGGATATCTTGGACCGCCGATGAGCCAACCGCCAGTAGAAATCAAACTAAAAACCGTGATTTCCGAGATTAAACCATTATATTGCAATGTTTTGAAGAATCTGTCAAGTCAGTTAAAATCTGGGGTGCCCGTAGTGATGGCGATACCGGCGTGGTTGCGTCCAGATGGGCATTATCAGCGCCTAAATTTGCTTGACGAAATCGGCGACATGGGGTATAATGTAGTGAAGTATAATAACTTGAGTCAAGAGGATTTACTCTACTTTAGAGACGGTCAGATTGTGGCTCGAGAAATAATAGTATTAAGGAAGAAATAATATGTCACATGTGAAAGCTGGCGGTACCGCCAAGAATATACACAACAATGCTGGTCAGCGCCTTGGCGTGAAGCGTTTTGGTGGCCAGAAAGTCAGAAATGGCGAAGTACTAGTTCGTCAGACTGGCGCAACTAAGATTGCCGGTCCTGGCACTTATATGTCTCGTAACTTTACGATTCATGCCGCAAGAGATGGCGTAGTTACCTTCGTAAAGACCAAGAAAACTCATTTCTCTGGCAAAAGTTTACCAAGAGTTCGCGTAGAAGTTCGCTAATCTTTAAATATTAAATAGCCCCGAAAGGGGTTATTTTAATGTTCGTCTTGTGCTATACTGAAAGCATGAGTAATATTTTGATAATTGGGAACGTCTTGAAAGATGTTTATCTCCGCATGGATGAGAGATTAAACAATTTCGAGATTGACGAGCATGGGACGCCATGGCTCGATTTCGGATTTGACGGAAGCTCACATAAATTCTTCCGCCGGATCAGCATCTACGGCGGAGCCACCGTCGCGATGGAGGTATTAAATAAATTCGACAATCAAGCTCGCGTGGCAGGGGCGAAACTCGGCTTCCAGAGCGGAGAAATTGTGTCGAATGGACAAGTAGCAAATAGCTATAGATATATGCTATGCCATGGCAATAAAATCACATACCTTGTGCCGAACGAGAGGCACGAAACAAAATGGGCAATGCCGAGAGGCATGGTGGAATGGTTGTTTGTCGATAAATCAGCCGGCGTGACAGATGAACTCGTCTCGGAAATTAAGAACTTTCTGTCGATGTCGCAGCATACGCGCATAGCCGTCTACGCGCCAAAAGATTTGAAAGAGGCAGACAAGCGCTTGATCGAAATGGCGAGCATAGTTTTTACAGAAAGTGAACTCACTGATGTTAAGACAAATGGTTCGATTTGCAAAATTGATGGTCAAGAAATATCACTAAACGGGCATCGTCAAACTTGGAGACTA
>JAZLDZ010000037.1:0-1541 GCA_045615025.1 Candidatus Nanosyncoccus sp.
TCAAATAATCCTTCCACCGTTAGTTTCTTCTTTAGAAGCTCAAAATTTTTCTTAATACTTCCCTCCCCTACCGGCATCATCTGTTTCACCGTGAGGGAGAACTTTCCCCATTTTGTTATCTTCGGCTCGCCTCTTACGATAATCTTCATTCCATCTTCTAGTTCCATTCTCAGTTGATAGACTGGTAGAAAACATGAAATCGAGCTCTCCTCATCCTTAAGGTCAAAAAATACCCATTTCCCCTGGTTGACTTTAAATCCTGACACCTCGCCCTCAATTACAACGGAAGAATATGCATACGAAAGCGTTTGATTAATCGCAGCAATAAAGTCCGAAACCGAAAACTTTATTTCAGGCTCCATTTACAATCCTCGTTTATTCATTTTCACAATTTCTGCTTTTTCATCCTTGCCAATTTTAGCAATTGCATGTTGATAAAAGCCATATCCAGACACAATTGTGCCCACTAACACTATCACCCTTGTCGTTACTACCACTGCCGTAGCAAGTCCAAAGTCTACCCCAAGCGCCCACATCACTCCCGCCATCGACGCTTCGTACCCACCAGCACCACCAGGCGTCGGGATTACCGCACCAAGCACCGAACCAACCGCCTCTGCCACCATGATTTGCGGCAAAAGCTCCGGATGTCCCATCGAAATCGCCACCACCCAATAAGTCGCAACCTCGAGAAAACTATATAGTATTCCCCAAAAAACCGGCTTCTTAATAATCTTCTTATTTTGTCTCGCCTCTAAGAAATCACCGTGTATTTCTTCACAGAACTTATCAACTACTTCTTGCTTCAGTGCCTCCTTTTTCTTTCCAAAAGTCACGAATCTTACCAGAGCATTAATAATTGTAGTTACGTTCTTAGATACGTAATCTAGCGCCTTCTTGTTGCTTGCTATTAGCGAACCGCCAATCACCATTCCAATCACCGCCACCGAAATTACCCCCACAATCCACAGCATATACTGACGCTCTGGTGCTACCGCACCCATAATTAGAAGCATCACGATCGCAATCAACGTCTGCGCTTGGTTTGCAAACGTTGTCACCGCATACCTAAGTACATACATAAAGCTTGCCTGTGCTGGCGAAGCCCCATAAGGTTTTAGCCTCCAAGCAACATAGCCAAGACCCGACACACCTCCACTTGGTACGGCGTGATTCATAAAATTTAACTCCAAAGAAATCCTCATCAAACTCCATCCCGGAATCTTCTGCGCATCCTTCTTCGCCGCCATATAAGAGAAGAAAATCTGACCGCAACAAAAATACATGAACAGTTGTTCTGGAATCAAAAGTAAAATGATAAAAATATTCGTATGCGCAAGATAATCTATTGCCTTAGCTACCTCTTCTCTAGCGTTCCAAAGCACAATTACAATCAGAATAAACGTTACTACGCTTACGATTGTTCTAAATGTAATTTTCTTTTTCATCCAAAACAGTCCTCACCCGTTTATTCTAGCCTCTTGGCGGTTCTCCTTCAGCATCTTCAAGCAATTTCTTTGATTAAGTCGGATCGTAGCCAT
>JAZLDZ010000038.1:0-10219 GCA_045615025.1 Candidatus Nanosyncoccus sp.
CATTTAAACACCCCCTTTTTAAAGAACATGCACCTTATGCAAAAAATGGGCGAGATGCGCCCACGTGTTGCTATTTTAACATATTTCTAGCAGTTTCGCTAGGAGTTTTCGGCTTTATCGCGTTTGTTGCTGTCGCTGCGGAAGGAGAACATGATTGGCGTACCGACATAGGGGTAAAATTCGCGAATTTTGCGCTCGATAAAGCGTTTGTAAGACCAATGGAGAAGCTGAAGATCGTGACCGTGAATTACAAACCAAGGTGGGCAAACGTCGGTTTGGACGATATATTTTGGTTTTGGATGAGTATTTTTAAGTCCAGCTGGAAGATGCTCGCTCATAGCTTCGCGTAGGATGTGATTCAAGTCAGAAGTCTTAATTTCGTGGTGGCGAGCTTCGTCAATATCAAGGGCGAGGTCGAAAAGTTTGGTGACGTTCTTCCCGGTTTCGCTACTGGTAAATAACACTGGGGCATAAGGTAGAAAGTCAAAATCACGTTCAAGTTGGTCGAGCAAGAAGTCGGCGCTTGTGCGATTTTTGATGTTTTCCTCGCCAAAATAATTGGTCGGCTCGGCGTTTTCTAGGAGGTCAGATTTAGTAACGATCATGATGATTCCCTTGCCAGCTTCAACAATTTGTCCGGCGAGAGATTGATCGAGTTTACTGTGCGGTTCGGTAGAATCAACGAGGAGTGCACAGATATCGGCTTCTTCGATGGCAGCGAGGGTTCTAATGGCGGGAAATTTTTCGATACCGACTTCGCGCTTGCCAGGCTTACGCAATCCGGCAGTATCTAAGATTTCTAGGGTTCTTCCTTTGTATTTAATTTCTACGCGGTTAATGTCGCGAGTGGTGCCTTGACGGGAAGAGACGAGGGCTTGTTGTTTCTTGGCTAGTGAGTTAAAGAGAGATGATTTGCCGACGTTTGGACGACCGATGAGGGCGATTTTAAGTGTCTGCGAGTTTTGTTGACGGTCTTTTTCGGCCTCGCCATCAAAATCTGGCACGTCATACACTGGATCGCTGTCGCGCTCGTTAGGAATATACGTGGCGGATTTTGAAGGTGATTTATGTTCGGAGTCCGAAAAAGAGTCAAGCAAAACTCGCTTTAACTCATTAACACCTTGTCCGGTGGTGGCGGAGGTGCGGAAGATGTGGGATTCGTCGATGCCGAGGGCGCGGAATTCGTTAATATCGAGCGCTTCGCCGCGGTCTGATTTGTTTAATATCAAGAAAATAGGTTTCTTGGAGCGGAGGGCTAATTTTGCGATAGCCTTGTCACGGTGATTGAAGTATTTAGTACTATCAAGAGTTAATAAAATAATAGAGGCGGAGTCGATGGCGTCAGCAATTTGGTCTTGAATGCTAGCTTCAAAATCATCAGTTGGCGTCTTTAGACCTGCGGTATCAATTAACAAAAAAGAATCATCGATTCGCGCTACGACATTATCCCTGGTAGTTCCCTCTTCGCGTGCGACGATAGCGATGTTTTTCTTGGCAAAACGGTTAAGTAGGCTCGATTTGCCAGCGTTGGTTTGCCCGATTAGGGCGACAATCGGTAAAGATTTCATAATAAATGGTGATTCCGGCGGGAGTCGAACCCGCGATTTTCTGGATGAGAACCAGACGTCCTAGACCACTAGACGACGGAACCGCATGTAGTTATTTTAGCATGATTTGGCGTGATTTTCAAGAGGAAAAGTCACATGTACTTGACTTTAATAAGAAAGTGTGCTATAATGTATAGATGGTACTTTAAAACTGCAATTTTATCCCAAAAATATCTATGGTGGAGGTGAATATAATGGGTAAATTATGGATTAAGATTCATCTGGACGTGCGTCCAGGAGAAGAAGAGATGGAGGTCAATGCTGTAACGGGGCATCGCATCCAAGAAATGATGGATGTTCTCTATTCTGATGTAATGCATACTGGAGATACGATGATTATTCGTGTCACCGATGACGATAGAGCGTATGTATTCTATCAGAAAGCAGGAAGCAAAGAGACCGTACCTTATGTTAAGGTAAACCATGTCTTTTCTTTCAACCGTCCTTCTGGTAGGCAGATGTTGCTTTGCGCGCTTTGCAATGCGACAGATAGAATTGATGCCAATGTCAGAGGATTAATCGAACAAGATGTTGAAAGCACTAAGTATATGCTGGAAAAGACAGCGTATGAGGTGCGCGAAAAAGATCCAAGAGATTCATATGTGAGAAAGGTTAATAGACTTCTCAATACTGGGTCGGATGCGGATATCATATCCGCGATTAAAAGTGTGACGTTCTTCGTCAAAAAGATTAAGCTTGTTGAAGAAGGCGAAGATACAGAGGACGGAACGATTGCAGCAGACTAAGGTACAAAAAAGAGCCGCGAGATTTGCGGCTCATTTTTATGTATTTAGAATTGGACGGATCCGCCGTAATTTGGTAGGGCGGCAACCCAAAGCTGTCCAGGGGTGAAAGAAATCATGTTGCCAGTTTCATCGGAGAATACAATCTGTGAATCTTTGCTGGTTTTCTTCCAGGTCCCTTTAATAACGGTACCGTTTTGGAATACATAGGCGGCACCAGTACCAATAGTCTGAATGATGTGGTGGTAATTATCAGAGTCAAGGCGTTCATCAACCATCATAACAGCAATGGCGGAAGGTGCTAATTGTTTGGCGATGCCACAATCTTTCTTTGGTGAAGGCTCGTTACCTTCGGCGTCGGCACAGTTGTAGACTAAGTGCTCTTCGCCTGAAGCGTAGGAGCGCCAATAAGTGTTAGTGGCGACATCGTATTGATAAATTGTATTAAAGGTTGGGACGGAGCCAAAATTGACAGCAATTTGTGGTACGAATGGAAGTTCGGAAGTTGGCTTTTCGCAGTTAGTTTCTGCTTCGCCTTCTGCACAGTTAGATTCTGGAGCTTTGGTTTTTGCTACGGCGTCGGTTACTTCTTGGGTGGTCAATCTTGGGAAAGTTTGAGGGTTTGCTACCGTGTAACCATCTTCAGCTGCAAATTGAGCGAGTAGGTTTGGTGAAGTCATAAGATTGTTTGGTGCCCAATAAGAACCATAGTCGCGCCACATATAGACGGCGGATTCGGTTAAATCGTGGTATCCGCCAGAGCGAGCAGCGGCGACGGCATCGGCAGAGCCGCCAGCGTGAACGATAGCACAATCAAATGGCGTATCCCAGTCAAGGTAATAAGAACGGAGCGAACGGATAGGTCCGATAGTTTTGGACTTTGGATTCTGGAATACGGCGGCAAAACGAGTGATACCAGCTTCGGCAATAGCTTCAAATACTACACCAGCTTCGTCTAGGCCAGTCTGTGGGCGAGGACCGTCAGCACCGTTAGGAATTTGGAGACAGTAAAGTGGATTACTATTCTCTGCTTCGGAAGCAATTTCTAGACCGGTAAGCTTACTATAATACTTTGGCTTTTCTGGCTCTTTTGGCTCATCTTGTTGCGCGGGAGTATCGTCTTTTGGTTTATTCCAGACTAGGAAGTAGAGCGCTGCTACACCACCTCCGATGGCAGCAAGCAAAAGAATCACCACTATAGTAATAATGATGGCCTTTTTGCGTTTTTTCTGCTTGGAATTTTTAGGTGGGTTGATCTTGATTTTCTTATTATTGCTGGCTGTATTAACATCCGAAATCTCTTCGGGCTGTGGAGCCAACTTCACACTCTTTTTGCTCATGCTTACATTATATCACAAGTCGTTGACAATGGCAGAGCGAGTAGTATTGAGGCGTGCAATAGTACGCTCGCGTCCGAGGACTGCACAGGTTAAGTGTAGTGCTGGCGAAAATGCGGCATAAGAGATAGCGATACGAATTAGGCTAAATAGTTCGGCAGGTTTTTTGCCAGCTTCTTCGAGTAGTTCGTTAAAGGCGACTTGTAAATTATCGGCATTCCAGTCGTTCTTAGAAATAGCTTGTAATTTTTCAATGGTCATAGTTAGTAAGTCGCGCTGCTCGGTTTCGGAAAGTTTTTTGATGAATTTATTACTCTCGAGATATTCTAAGTCGATGCGTGGTTCCTCAAAGAAATACGTAGTAAACTCGCGCAGGTCGGAGAGGGTTTTCAAGCGGTCGTAGATAATAGATAGAACAGCTTTTTTGTAGTCCTCTGGATAACTATCAGTAGATTCTGGCCAAAAGCTAATAATTGAGTTTCTAGTTGGGTTAATATTGTTGCTATCAATACTAGCCTTGTCGGCAGAAATTGTGCGCTTATATAGGGCGTCCACACCTTGTTCATTGAAAATCTTCCTAATCCATTGACCGTTTTGCCAGAGTAATTTAACTTCGTCAAAACGAGCGCCAGAATTTTGAATGCGGTCGATACTAAATTTATCTAGTAAATCTTCCTTTGAATAAATCTCTTGTTCGGTGCCATCATTCCAACCAAGGCAAGCAAGGTAATTTAGCATCGCTTCTGGTAAAATACCATCATCCTTGTAGTCAATGACAGATTTAGCACCGTCACGTTTGCTGAGTTTTTTATTTCCCTGTGGGGCGAGAACATGAGGGAGGGAGACAAATTTTGGATGTTTGATGCCGAGAGCTTCATAGAGAGCAAGGTAATTTGGCATGCTAGAAAGATACTCGACGCCACGTACGATATGTGTGACGCCCATTTCTAGATCGTCGACAATATGGGCAAAATTATAAGTAGGAAGTCCATCTTTCTTAATCAAAATAATATCATCCATAACTTCGGGACCGGTGGATAGGTCGCCCATAACTTCATCGTGCCAAGAAACGGATTTTGGTTCGGACTTAAAGCGAAGCGGAATACCTGGTTCCCAGGTCACGTCCATATTTTCTGGACGGTGATTGCGATAAAGATATGGTATTTTGGCGGCATTGTCAGCTTTTCTGTAAGCATCAATAGTTTCGGAAGGAGTAGGGTCGGCATAAGCACGCCCCATGGCGATTAATTTTCTAGCATATTCGTGATAAATGTCGCGGCGTTCACTTTGGAAATATGGACCATGGTCACCGCCTTTTATAATTCCCTCATCCCAATCTAGCCCGAGCCAGATAAGAGTTTCGGTAATTAAATCGGTTGCTCCAGGTACATAGCGAGCTTGATCGGTATCTTCGATACGCAAAATAAACTTGCCATTGTCCTTCTTGGCGATTAAATATGGGTAGATTGCACTGCGCACATTGCCAAGGTGAATATAGCCAGTTGGACTAGGCGCAAAACGAGTAATATTCATGCAGAATATTATACTCTAATTAGAGTGATGTGGCAATATTTCTAATCTGTTCCTTGGTTAAATATTTGCCAGTAGCGTCAATTTTGTAAAGCAAGCCGCCGCTTACCCAACTGGCTTTTTCGCCGCGGACATAGATAGTGATGCCCTGTTCGCGTAAGGTGACAAAATCGTTCGGGTAATTTTTCTTGACGTAATTGTTAAGAAGTGCTGTACTGTCCCAAGTTGATTTTTCTTCTGATAGGGTGAACGAGGCTCCGTCTGGGCCACTAAACGACATGATAACAATACCTTCTTTGTCAGAGGTGACGTTAGAAAGGTTATATCCGCGTGGGACGAAGGTAGGATAGGCGGCATCGATACCAGTTTGAATAGCGGCGACGCGGACGGATAAATCTGGAATGCTAAAGTGAACGAAGGCGACTAGTGCAGCAACGGTGCCAGCGGAACAAAGAAGCGCCAAAAATACGCGTCCAGCTTTGTTCTTTTTCTTGAATTGGCGTTCCATTTTTGGAGCTTTCTTTGCTGGCTCATCGGACATTTTTGCAATGACGGAGGCAGCGGATTTAATGGCGCGGTCGTTTTTGCTAAGAGTATTGTTTCTAACGGCGCTGCTAACTTTTGCCTTTTTTGCGAGTCTGGCTTCTTTTGCGGCGGCTTTGGCGGCTTTTTTGGCGGCCTTGGCAGCTTCGATTCTAGCAAGTTTAGCGGCTCTCTTTGCTTCTTCTCTTTCGGCACGAAGGCGTTTTTCGGCTAGCTTATCAGTAACTTTCTTGACCGGAGTAGTTTTCTTAGCTGGGGTAGCCTTCTTGACTGGTTCAGCTTCTTTCTTCTCGGCGGCAGGTTTTTTAACGTAGCGACGAGAGAGAGTGGTAGACTTTTGCACAGAAGAGTGGACTGTTTCGGCATCAACAACAATAATTTTCTTTGGCGCATTTTTAGCGGAAGCGGTTTTCTTCGCTTCTGTTTTCCCATCGTCAATTTGAATTTTGGTCATCTTATTTACACTCCACAAATAGGTTATTCTTATTATAACCGCAGGCACTATAAAAAAGCAATAACTTTTTTATACAATTTTTATATTGTATAATAATGGTATGGATCGCGAACATAAAAAACGCATGGAAACCATCAGATTGCTTATTACCGAAACTATTATGGTAATGGTAATAGTCGTAACGGCGGTGATTTTGACATTTGTGGCGATGGGGTACAATCTAGATAAAAACGGCGAACTAGGACAGTCTGGCTTAGTGCAGCTAAGGAGTTTTCCATCGGGTGCCAGTATTACGATTGATGGCGACACGATTTTGCCGAAAACTACTGCAAGTAGGATGCTAACTGCTGGTGAACACACAATAAAGTTGAGTAAAGATGGTTATGATACCTGGGAAAAGACAATTACGAGTGAGTCGGGTAGATTATTAAAGCTGGAATATATGCGATTATTCTATAAAGATAGGCTGTCGGAAATAATGAAGGCTTATGACGGTAATTATAAGACGTTTATTTCTGCGCCAAATCGAGATTATGCGATTTTGGTTTTAGATAATAATAAGTGGCTATACCTTGATTTGAGAGGAGATAACGCGAGTGAAACAGAGCTTGATCTGACGAGCCTAACAAATGGTTTGGAGCTTTCGGTATTAGCTTGGAACAATGATAGTGATAAGTTGTTAGCGAAAACGATTCGAAAAAATGAAACAGAGTGGCTACTTATTAACGTGAGAAATCCAAAAGAAAGTGTAAATTTGACGCGTGAATTTGCGATGAATTTTTATGATCTTAGGTTCATGACCGATAGCGGAG
Source organism: Candidatus Nanosyncoccus sp. (assembly GCA_045615025.1). Taxonomy (GTDB): domain Bacteria; phylum Patescibacteriota; class Saccharimonadia; order Saccharimonadales; family Saccharimonadaceae; genus Nanosyncoccus. The sequence continues at coordinate 7,027 of JAZLDZ010000038.1, forward strand.
ATAAATTGGTGGCGTTAGAAAATGGCAATATTAGAACAATAGCTATGGGTGGTAAGACTGTCTCGCAGGTTCTAGCAGATAATGTCAAGAAATTTAATTATGTAGGGGACGATATCGTTTTTGTGAATAGCGCGCAGAAAATTGGGCTTATTCATGGTGATAATGTTGCGATACTAGGGGAATATAGCGTAGATAATTTGATTAATGTAGTACTCTCTGATTATATTGGCGAAAAGTACTTAGCAATTACGGAAAATGACAGAATGATGATTTATCGTGGTGAATTGCCAAATGCTGAGCGTTCCCTTTCTGACATGGAGAAGATTTTGGAGGAAAGCATTGATTTTGTTCCTAGCAAACTTGAAACTTATGGCAATAACGAGCTAATTGTGGCAAGAGATGGTAAAAAAGTCGCCGTGTTTGATTGTGAGGCGAGAAAACTTCATAAATTTGAACTTGATACGGAAGATGTATTCTTAATTGACGGCTATATGGTGGGAGAAATTCTAGATGGACAGCTTTATGTAATGGATTTTGATGGCACTAATAAGCGTCATATAACTGCTGCGGACTCGGCAGCATTAATAACGCGTAATAATAAGTGGCTATATTATTTGAGAACTATAGAAGGCAAAGCTAACCTTGTTCGTGAGAAAATAGTTGAATAGCTTTAGTTTTGTCCGGTAAGCCAGCGCCAAATTCTTTCAAAGAAGGTTGGTTCGTTTTCTGGCATAGATTCGTTGCTTTTAGTGCTATCATCGTCGATATGCTCGGTTTGGGTGGCGCCGGATGGGGTTGGATTAACTTGTTCTGCGGTTACGAGTAAGCGATAACGAGAAGTGCCAAGTGGTGTACAAGTGATGAGGGTTAGCATTGGTTTAGTGGTTTCATAAACTAGTGCTGAAACATCGGTAGGCTCGACGGTCTCTTTCTTTGTTACAGAGTAAGTGTAACGAATGCCTTGATAGTCAATGTAGACAAGATCACCGGCGTTAAGACGTTCCAAACCAGAGAAGATGAATTTGTACTGATTGTTACTATAAATATCGCCAGCAGAGTGCCCAGTGATTACGAGATTACCGATTTCTCCTGGCATGGCAGAAGCACCAGGGATGGAAAATTGTGCTACGCCGTTCTCCATTGCCATATTGATAGTATTAGTATCATTAGCAATGCCAAAATTGACTGGGACGTCAACGTTGAGCTTGGGAATAATGAGACGATTATCGTCGCCAACAGCGGTGGAGATGGTTGGATCAAGTGCGGAAATGCCTGTGTCCTCAGAATTGCCAGGTGATACATAGGCAAAAATTGGGGCAAAGATAAGGCGGTTATACTGCAAGAATAAAAGTAATAGCACTACTAATGCGCCAGCAAAAAGTGGAACGAATTTGCGGAAGCGTTTATTGCTTCCAGCTTTTGACAAAGCCTTTTTCTTGACGGTGGTTTTTAGGGTCTTGATAATGCTTTGCTCTTCTTCGTCGGTTGGGTCAACTGCGCGCTCTGGAGTTTCTAGAACGGCAGCGTCATGAGCGTGACGCTCGGTCTTTAATTTCTCGTTTTCAAGATAGGATTTGGCGGCTTTAGAGTAATAATTGCTGTAATAATTCTGGTAATAGTTTTGCCAGGCGCTGTGATACTTTTGCCAATCTGGGGCAGTGTTTTTCTTCTCGGTGACGTTGGTGGAAATGGGGGTGGTTTTGTAGGTTCCAGAATAGATCTTCCTTGCTGTTTTACCTAGGCCTTTAATGCCAGAGCGAACATCTTTTTTAGCCTCAGAATTATAGGCCGCAAGCACTTTTTTCCGCGCTATTTCTGCGGCGGTTTTGCGACTTTGATCTGTATAAGCTTGCCCACCGGTTTTTTGATCCATATGTTAATTATAACATAAACCTGTTTATACGTTAAAACTATGATAAAATAGTGCCATAATGCTCAAGAAAAATTATCCCTACTACAGGCATAAAAAAGTCAGAAATTTTGTAGAATTTTTGGAGCTGATTGAAAGTAAATATAATAAACGTACGGTTTTTTCTTGGCAGGATGGTGATGAATTAATTAAGAAAAGTTTTTCTGAATTTGTAGCGGACGTAAGAGATCTTGCAGGTTTTCTACATAAAAATTATTCGAAAAAACATCTCGCGATTTGTGGTGAAAACAGCTATAGCTGGATTGTAACGTTTATGGCTATTGTACTTTCTGGAAACGTTGCCGTGCCAATTGATAAGGATTGCGATGAGGATCTACTCTTGACATTGCTTAATGCGGCGGATTGCGATACGCTTTTTTATAGTGAGAAGTATTTACCATTTGTTAAAGATTTGAAATTTAAGACGCAAAAAATTGAAGACACAGAGCGAAAAATTAATCTTGGGAAAAAATATCGAAATTCTCATAAACCAGTAGCGGATGCGCCGGCGGTAATTTTCTTTACGTCTGGAACTACGGGCGCACATAAGTGTGTGGTACTCTCGGAGAAAAATATTACAGCAGATATTTACGGAGCGTCTTCGATTTATAAACCAGATGGTGCGACGGTAAGCATTCTACCATTCCATCATAGCTTTGGGCTAGTGACGGCGATTATGATGCCGGCATATTATGGCTGCGAAACTTATATATGTAGCAGTTTGAAACGTTTTGTGGACGCAATGAAGCTAGTAAAGCCAGAAACGGTTTTCTTAGTGCCGGCTTTTGTGGAGGCATTTTATCGACAGATTTGGCGGAAGGCAAGAATCGAGCACAAAGATAAAGCACTAAAAATGATTCTTTCGATTGCGAAGAATTTGAAACATGTTGGCGTAGATGTGCGGAGAGTGGTCGCAAAGAGTATCTTAAGAGAGTTTGGTGGAAATTTACGACACGTGATTTGTGGCGGAGCATATCTTGATCCGATTTACGTAAAATGGTTTAGGACGATTGGTATTGACATTCTTAATGGTTATGGTATAACTGAATGTTCGCCAGTGCTTTCGGTAAATCGAAATAAATACTACAAGGATGGTAGCGTCGGTGTACCTTGTCGCGGAGTTGATGTAAAGATTTTTGATGGAGAAATCTGCGCAAGGGGCGATAATGTAATGTTAGGATATTATGAGAATGGTAAAATTGATCCCCAAAGTCGGATCGTAGCCATGTCGTTCTGTGGGCCAAGGAGTTGAGTAGATTTCTTGTCTTCCTAAGACCGCTTGGC
>JAZLDZ010000039.1:0-26826 GCA_045615025.1 Candidatus Nanosyncoccus sp.
GACTTTATTAAAAACTTCAGTTGGAACTTGTAAGAGAGAGGCGACGTTATAGGTTTGATAATTATGGCAACGGGCATTACTAAAGGCAGCGATAGAATTGCCAAAGGCACAATCGCCGTGGTTTAGCTGCAAGTCGGTTTCTGACATAGCGCTAGAAGTTGGGAGTAAGCTAGTTGCAGCGCTGGATAGTATAGAGCCAAGGCTTGAAATGGTGGAAGATAGAGAAAAAGTAGTGTTAGACGTTGCGAAAGGAATAAGGCTGTAGGCAATTTTGCCAAAGAAGGTATTGTCGGTAGAGGTGTCAAACGGGCTGAGATTCTTCTGATCGAGTTCTGCTTGCTCGGCGATGACTTCTTGTTGAATGCGATATGCTTCGAGTGCGGCGCCAGTATCACCTGGCATGGTGGCGGTGATGGATTTACCCATTTCGTTAGCAATAATTTCGGCGGAAGAAACCATCGCTTCGCCAATGAGTGGAGTGTCGTTTCCGGAGAGATAGACGTTCTCGTCCATCTTCTTAAATACACTAACAGCTGGATTTAGAGCCTCGACAATAGCTCCGGCGGCACTTTGTTGCGCCATGCCGAATAATCCGGCGAGGAAGTTTCTAGCTTCGGATATCCTAGAGCTAACCCAGCTAACGACGCTTCTAAACATGTTGCCGATAGCTGTGATTAGGCCGTTTCTTTCGTGTGTGTTGACGTTACCAACATACATACAGGTTTCGGCTTCTACTGCTGCTTCTTCGCCAATTGCGCCGATATTTACTGTGCCCGCTCCGTCCGTGCCAAGATTTGCTTGTGCACTAGTAGAAATGATGTCGCTACTATTTTGGTTGAGCTTGCTCTTGGTAAATAGGTTGCGCATACTTTCGCTCGTAGAGCCACCGGCTCTAAAAACAAGGTTCAAAATAGCGTTCATAGGTGCTCCGGAACCTTCACCGGCGAGAGTTTTGTCGATAGCCTCCATGATGAGGGCGCCTGCGTTGACCTGTTTGTAAGTTTCGGCGGAATTAGCAACGCTAGTGACTGCGGTAGCCGTGGAATCATAGCCACAGCCTACGGTTGAACCGGAGTTTTCGGCGATGTCTTGAACTAATTCGTCATATGATTGGCTTGCTACGCCATCGTCGGGATTTGCCGATTTCCTCTTGGCGGTTTCAATAACGATTGCTTCGTTTGTGGCGTTGTCGCCAGAATTTTCAAAATCTTTCCAGTTGTTAAGTGAGATACCAAGACGTTTCGACGTGGTGATAGCAGTAGAATTGTACCAAGCGCCCATACCGCCGCGATATGCTTCGGTGCCAGCGACATAGGCAGTTTTGATGCCAAAGTCTTTCATTGCGTCTGAGAACTTGACAACTTTTGAACCTTCTGAAGCACCAAGTGCTATTTCTAGTTCTGCGATACGTTCGTCTTCGGTTTTGCTGTCGCTTGTTCCGGCGTCAATAGATTCATCATTGCCATCACCGATGACTTCGCTACCGCGGTAGATCTTGCCACTAACGGCAGAATCGGCGGTGATATAGGTTTTAGTTCCATCATAATTATTATAGATTAATGCTTTGGCGCCACCATCGCCTTCGGTGTATTTTAGGCCGGCTTTTTCTAGTGATTCGATTTGATATTCGGAGAAGCCCATGTCGTCAAAGACAGTCTCGCCATATTCTGATTCGCCATTGTTTCCGCCGAGTTGGGTATTGTTAATATGAAAGTCATTTACGACATAGTTGACATCCTTAGTGGGGTCCTTGCGCTTCATGAGCGTAGAAAAACCATTGGCAAAAAGTGTGAAAAGTGACGAAGAATTAAGAATTCCGAAACCTATCATCATGACGCAGAGGACGACGATGAGAGGTAAGAATTTTTTGATTTTGGTTTTAGCGTCTAAATCAGAGCCGAGTGATATGAGATGTTTGGTGGCGCCGGATTTTTCGGCAACCTTCAGAGCGGTTCCACCTACGCCACCAGTGGCGGCGTTTAGACCTTTTTCGACAACTTGTTCACCAGCTTTATTCGCGACGGCTTTGCCAGCTTTTTTTGTGGCGTTATTTGCGGAGTTTTTTGCAGATTCTTCTCCGGAGCGGAAGAAGTTTTTTGCTCTATTTTCGAGAGCGTCAGCTACAAAATTAGGGCGAATATCTGGTCGCTCCATGTCGTCATAGGCACCGCGTGAGCTCTGCTCTTCTTCGTCTTCCATACTGGTTATGATTATACTATTTCTTCTTATAGTTGGCAATAGCAGCGGCTAGAGCTTCGTGTCCTAAAACAGAGCAATGAAACTTGTGTTTTGGTAAACCGCCAAGATATTCCTCGATTTCTTCGGCTGTGATATTCAAGGCTTCGTCTAGAGTCTTTCCTTTGGCGAGTTCTGACAATGCAGATGTACTAGCAATAGCAGAGGCGCAGCCATAAGTTTTCCATTTAACGTCGGTAATAATTGGCTCGTTTTTGCCGGCTTTGCTTTTGTGGTTTTTGATCTTTATCATCATGAGCATTTGGTCGCCACAGATAGGATTGCCGACAATGCCTTTGGCGTCACATTCGTACTTATTTTCGTCGCCCATGAGAAAATTCCTAGGATTTAAAAAGTGTTCTTTGACGGTTTCGGTATAAACCCAGGGGGTGCCGGCAAGAAAGCCGTTTGCGGCGGTTTTCGTTTGCGAATTTGCTTGCGACTTTGTTGTTGCTTGTGGTTTATTTTTTGCCATAATAACTGTCCTCCTTTTTAATTTTGCCAGCTTTAAGTGTGCTGATTTTTTGTAATCGATTAACAATTCCTGGCAAATATTTCATGACGTGGTCGATATCGTCTTTCGTGGAGTCTAAACCGAAGCTAAAACGGACGGATGAGTGAGCAATCTCGGCATCGTTTCTAGTTGCCATAATGACGTGGGATGGCTTGCCGTCACCGGAAGCACAGGCGGAGCCAGTGCTCGTGATAATGTCGCCTTCGGCATCGAGATAGAGTTGGATTGATTCGCCTTCGGCGGCTTCGAAAGAACAATTTAGGATGTTAGGGAGTTGACTACTTGGGCAGCAATTTTCGGGGCATCCATTTATGCTACTGTATGGTATTTCTTCCAGAATTCTTTTTGCAAGTTCGTCACGTAGAGGGCGAATTTTTGATTCGTAGGTTTCCCAAGTTTTGTGCTCATTTGCATATTTGGCGGCAGCGCCGAAGCCGGCGATATTGACGGTTTGATAAGTGCCGGCACGTTTTCCTCGTTCTTGGTGTCCGCCAACGATAAATGATTTAAAAGGTGAACCTTTTTTAATGTATAATGCGCCAATGCCAACCGGGCCACCGATTTTGTGAGCGGAGATTGTCATGTAGTCAACGTCTAAGTCTTTGACGTTGATTTTAATTTTGCCAAGGGCTTGAGTGGCGTCGGTATGAAAAAGCGTGCTGTGTTCATGGGCTATTTTTGCTAGCTTTTTTATATCATTGATTGTGCCAATTTCGTTGTTGGCGAGCATAACAGACATCAAAGAAAAGCGAGCTTTGTTGACGTTTTTTGAAGGTGATTTATGTTCAGAGTCTGAAAAAGAGTCAACCAAAGCTCGTTCACTTGTCTGTCCGTTTTTGTCGACTGGGATGATGGTGGCGTTGCAACGCAAGCGGGCGGATTCGAGAAGCGATGGATGTTCTATGGCGGAGACAGCGACATTTTCTCCGGCAAAAATATTTGTTACTGTATTATTGCTTTCGCTTCCACCAGACGTAAATAATATTTCTTCTGGCTCGGCACCGATTAATTTGGCGATTTCTTCGCGAGCGTCCTCAACGGCGTTCATGGCGAGGTGTCCTGGCGTATGTAAAGCCGAGGCGTTTCCGACTAAATCCATTGCCTCTAGCATTGCCTTTTTTGCTTCTTTGAGCAATGGCGAGGTCGCAGAATAATCTAGGTATACCATAGGTCTCCTTATTATAGATTAGAAATATGAAAATTAAAAATGGTAATGCTGGTCGCTAGCGGTTATTCTATGCGGGTAATTTTGCCGTTTTCTAAATGTAACAATCTTTGATTCTTAGAGCCACGAAACTTCAGTGTCAAATCTCTCTCTTCTAGAATGAATGGTCCGTCAATGAGTGCATCGAGCGACTTTAGGAATGCCCATTTGGCGCCGCCGGCATCTTTTAGTTGCTCATAGGTATAACCAGAGAAACTCCAAATGTTCCAACCGAGTTCTTTTTTGCAAAAATCGGCGATTTCCTTGCAGGCTTCGGGTTGTTCAAAAGGTTCGCCGCCACAGAAGGTGATGCCGGCTTGACCTTTGAATTTCTTGAGACGCTCTTTAATCTCCTCAGTATCTACTTCAAAGCCGCCATTTGGATCCCAAGTTTCGGGATTCTGACAGCCTTTGCAATGACGGTAGCACCCTTGGGTCCAAAGTACGGCTCTAAGGCCATAGCCATTAACAATATTGTCATGTTCTAGTGGTCCGCTGAGCCGTATTTTCATAACGCTATTCCTTTCCTAGTGCTGCTTTGGCGTTCTTTTTCTTTACCTCGCGTTCAGCTTTCTCTTTCTTAGAGAATACGCCGTTTTTATGATTTTCGCAAGCAATGTCGCATTCAGAAACGCTATGCTTGACGCGAGCAGCTTCTTCGGCTTTTTTACCGTCATTCCAGCGCTCGAGTGAACCCACGAGGTAGCCAGTAATACGGCGAAGTCTTTCGAATAATACGTCGCCATCGGATTCTAGACGTCCACAGGCTGGGCAACGATTGCCTTTAATGATGCCAGCGAATCCACAGACTGGATCGCGGTCGACTGGGTGGTTGACAGAGCCGTAGCCGATGCCGCAGTCATGCATTTTGCGAATGACAGCTTCGAAGGCTTCGATGTTGTCGGATGGGTCACCGTCGAGCTCAATGTAGCTAATGTGTCCAGCGTTACAGAGGGCGTGATATGGAGCTTCTTTTTCGATTTTGTCGAAGGCGGAGATTGGGTAATATACTGGGACGTGGAAGGAATTAGTATAGAAGTCCCTATCGGTAACGCCTTTGATTTTGCCATATTCTTTGCGGTCGATAGCAGTAAAGCGACCAGCAAGACCTTCGGCAGGAGTAGCAAGAAGTGAGAAGTTGAGCTTGTATTTTTTGGTAAACTCGTCGGTCTTTTCGCGCATGTGGCTAATGATGTCTAGGCCAAGCTCTTGGCATTCGTCGGATTCGCCGTGGTGCTTACCGGTCATAGCAACTAGAGTTTCGGCGAGACCGATAAAGCCGATAGAAAGCGTACCGTGTTTGATGACGTCGCGGAGTTTGTCGTTCCAGCCAAGCTTTTCGGAATCAAACCAGTTGCCTTGGCCCATTAAGAATGGGAAGTTTCTAACGTGTTGGTTGGCTTGGAAATCGTAGCGTTCTAGCAATTGATCCTTAACGAGTTCTAGTCTCACGTCGAGCTCTTTATAAAAGCCAGACCAGTCAGCTTCTTTACGTTCTTTCAAGCAGATGCCATGTTTAATACCGATGCGGACAAGGTTGATGGTCGTAAAGGAACAGTTACCGCGACCAGAAACATGGCCATCAGATTCCTTGAAGCAAGAGCCAAAGACGCGGGTGCGGCAACCCATGGTAGCAATCTCTGTGTCGTAGTCACCCTTCTTGTAGTACTGCAAGTTAAATGGTGCATCGATGAAGGTGAAATTTGGGAAGAGACGTTTTGCTGAAACTTCCATACTGCGTTTGAATAGGTCGTAGTTAGGATCTTCTGGATTGTAGTTGACACCTTCTTTAACTTTGAAGATTGAAATTGGGAAGATTGGTGTTTCGCCTTTGCCGAGGCCGTTCATGGTGGCTTCTAGCAAGTATTTACTAACTAGGCGACCAGATGGAGTAGTGTCGGTACCGAAGTTGATAGATGTAAATGGAACTTGTGCGCCGGCACGGGAGTGCATGGTATTAAGGTTATGGATGAAGCCTTCCATAGCTTGGAAAGTTTGCTTTTCGGTATCTTCTTTGGCGGTTTCGATGACGCCTTCTGGAATCTTAGCTTTTTTGGCGGCAGCATCATCACCGTAAGTGAGAGTGTCGGAGATTTCGGCTTTGACATTTTTGCCAGTATATTTGTTGTATTTTTCGAGATTGCGTTTCAGTGCTTTTCTATAAGTTTTGTCGACGCCTGGCGCCATAGCATAGTCGAAGTTTGGGATACTTTGACCGCCGTGTTGCTCATTCTGGTTAGCTTGAAGAATGATAGCGGCGAGTGCGGCGTAGGAGCCGATGGAATTTGGGGTGCGAAGATGTCCGTGACCAGTGTTGAAACCGCCGTTTGCAAAGAGCTTTAATGGGTCGGTTTGGCAGCAGGTAAGAGTACCGGTAGCATAGAAATCTAGGTCATGAATATGGATATCGCCGTTATCGTGGGCAGCAGCAAAACGAGGCTCGAGTAATACGGCTTTGGCAAATTCCTTGGAGCCTTCGGCGCCGAATTGGAGCATTTTGCCCATGGCAGAGTTACCGTCAACGTTAGCGTTAGAGCGTTTAATATCAGAATCTTCGGATGCGTCAGCAAGTGCAATTTTTTTGTAACCTTCCATGAGGTTAGATTTGGCTTCACGAGTACGGTTTCTTTCTTGGCGATAGGTAATGTAGGCTTTTGCAGTACGTTTAAAGCTAGACTCCATTAAGACCTGTTCGACGATGTCTTGGATTTGTTCTACGCTAGGAGTTCTAGCAGTGATTTCTTTTTCGGCGCGCTCAAGTACTTTTTTAGCAAGCTGATTGGCGCGATCGTATTTAAATTCTTCCGTAGAACTGCCAGCTGCGGCAATGGCGTCTGTGATTTTTTCTGGGTTGAAATTGACGATTTTTCCGTCACGTTTCTTGATTTTTTTGAACATAAAAATTATACCTCCTTAATGCAATATGTCCTTAATTTTTGTTTTCTCTGATACTTACTGACGCTATATCTAGTGTCTGTGACTATTGTAAGACACTATATATAGCGTGTCAATAGTTTTTGTGGTTATTTTTGTTGTATTTTTTACAACAAATATTGGAGGTTATTTTCTGCCAGTTTTAGGGACTAAGATGCCAGTGTTGCTTCTTGGCGTAAAAGTAACTTCACCGACAATAGGCGTACCAAGCGTGCCATTGTTCGAGATGGGGGTAATCGTTAGGGTGGTGTCTTTTGTAATGTTGGTAATTTCTAAGCTAGTTTGATCGGTGAGACCTAAGACGGCGTCATCTAGCGCAATTAGTGTACCAATAGTGTTCTCTCCTAGTTCATAAGCTATATGTACTGATGCTTCTTTTTGGATTACCTTAAGATTATTAAGTGTTGGACTTGCCTGTGGCTCTGAGCTTATATCAACTTTTGTTGATGCGGTGCTGATACGTCCGGTTTTATCGGTAACTTTTAGCTGGAGATAGCCCGAAGTGTCAAAATTATATTGCTTTGTAGCGCTGGGGCTATCTGAAATGGTCTCAAATATGCCATCAAAATCTAGATCCCACTCATATTTTTCGATCTCTCCAGTAGTTGTTGCTGTAAAAACAAACTGGTCGCCTGGTTTTCCAGAATAGCTAGATAATGGAAATTCGACGCTAGGGCGATTTATGGTGTAAGTTGCTGATTCTGCATCGAGTTTATCAAAGATTACCCCGCTAGTACTATTTATAGTGTCCTCATAGGAGCTAACAATGTCGCTATTAATGGTGGCCAGGTAAAGATTAACTGGGTCAATCTCCAGCGAACGGATATGTACTTGTTCCCTGGTGGTTCCATCGCGATCTGGATCTAGTATCGAAGAGTTGCTTAGGGTAATAATTGATTTGGTGGCGCCAGCTCGCCAGTTTTGACTATTTAAAATTGTGAGAATAGCTGACAGGTATGAGGTTTTTCTGCTACTATTGCCATCTAACATAGAGCCGGTCGAATTAAGATAGGTGGTGAATAGTTTGATATCTGTAGTGAAGTCGACAATGCGTTCGGCTTTGCGTGTGGCTATGTCTCCATAAGTATAAAGTGCTACTCGCCCACCCGCATTAATTGTTTCCTCTGCGACGTGAAGAGCTTCTGTGCGGTAGTAATCCATGAATCCATACATGGAGCCAGTAGTATCAATTAAAATTACAGTATCGCGGTTGTTGGAAATAACGGTTGGGTCGTCGTGGAATTTGTCCGGATAGATTTCCTTAACCTTTTCTACAATGGTTTTTGCGGCAGATATATAAATGCCATCGAGAGAATAGCGAGTATGAGAAAAGAGTGCAGATTGGATGATTTTTTCTAATAAATTATGATACTCTCGCGGCTCACCAAACTTAAGGCTGGCTCCACAGATAATATCGTTTTCTTTGCACCATAAACCAACTTTTTCTTCCCAGCCTGCTGCAAGATAGGGCACACGAGGGTTTAATGAGCCAATGTAAGTTTTGCAATCTGGAGCATATACGCGATAAGATGAGAAATTTTGCCCAAGGCAGGCAAGCGGAATAGCACCGGCACCTTCGGGTAAAAATAATTTAGGGTCACCAAAAGTTGATACGTAGATAAACTTTGATGGATCTAAACTAGAGAGTGCGTTGCCGACAACCATGGCGCCTTGAGAATATCCGCCTAGGATGAACTTTGTGCTTGGGCAGGCGGCGGATACAGATTTGGTATGTTTTTTAAGCTCGGCGATTCCCTGTTTGACGCTGTCGCCAAAGGCAAAAGCGGCGCCGCCACTAACTTTAGAACCGAGCAGAGTGAAGAAATCTAAATCAACAGCTGGATAATCTAATTCGTGGAAGCCAACCTTTAAATTTGATTTTTGGCGCAGAAGTTCTGCAGTAATTGATGTTTTGTAGACGAGATAGTCCTCGTCTTCTAGTTTTTGGCCAGAACCTCTGGCAAAGATGATTTCAATATCATCACATGAAGTAGCGGATGAATCCGTAGCTAAGGGGAGACAGACGACAGTGAAGGCTACAGCACTGGCGGCTATTTGCGTGAATAATTTTTCTCGCATGGTTCTCCTTTTTGTTAAAGTGTAATTCTAGTATATCGAGCAAGATTTAAAACGCAAGCATAGGCAGCTTTCTTTGATATAATAAAGAAAATGGAGGACGCTATGGACAAAAAACAGATGAGTTGGGATGAATATTTTATGAATATTGCCGATGAGGTAGCAAAAAGAAGTAAGGATCCATCTTCGAAAAATGGTTGTGTAATTGTGGATAGAAAACATCGTCCGGTCTCTTTTGGTTATAATGGAATGTTGCAGGGCGCAGATGAGAGTAAGATGACGCTTACGGAACGCCCAATGAAATATTATTTTGCAATTCATTCAGAGATGAATGCGCTTTTGTTTGCGCATAGAGATGTGTCTGGCTGTACACTATATAATAAAATGGCTAGTTGTGAAAACTGCTTAAAGTATTGTTTGCAAGCCGGGATTACGAGATTTGTATATAGAGAACTTAGGGTAAATTCGCACAAAAATGGTGCAAATAAGAGTATGACAAATATAGATACGGATGAGGCGATTATTAGATTGCTTGCATCAATGCCGCAAGTTGAAACGTTAAATCTGTCAAATGGGAAAACATACACGCAAGATATTTTAGATTCATACCCAGAAGATTCGCCGGAACGCAAACGTTTGGAAAAATGGGCTTAGTCGTCCCAATTTAGTCTAATGGAGTGAGAAAATCGGGATTTAAATAGGAGAAGAAGTTGTATTTTTTGTTCTCTTTAGTGATTGTGGGATTTTTGGACATAATATAGAGTTTTTCTTTGGCGCGGGTTAATGCTACATAAAACAATCTCGCTTCGTCAGCGAAAGTAGTCGTTGGTGTATCGCCGAAGATTTCGTAAAGACCGCTTGTTTTGTCTTTGCTGGGAAATTTTTCGGGGTCAATTTCTAACAAAATAACAATGTCTGCTTCTAGGCCTTTGCTTTTGTGGATAGTGGAAAAAGAAACATCGGCATTTGAAATAGATAGATTACTAACGAATGCTTCCAGGCTCAAGTTTTTGTATCTTAAATTATTATTACGACTTAGGATTTTGATGGATTTTTTGGGGTTGCTTCTTATGATTGATTCGACGGCTACTGAGTAATTTTCGCATTTTTGGTAATAGATTTTACTCCTTATTTTATTTTTTGCCTTACATCCGGCGTAGTCTTTTAATGCTTTAGACATGAAAAAATTGGCATTTCTTACGATTCTTTTGCCGGAACGGTAGTTGGTTGGGATAAACAGCTTAATGCAGTCTTTTTGAAAGTACTTTTCAAAATGAGTAAAGTATTCAACATCTGAACCGGCAAAACGATTGATTGCTTGCCAGTCATCGCCGACGCAGAGCAGATGGGCGTTGGGGCAGGTTTTCCGAAGAGATTTTGTTAGAGTTAGAAAAAGAAGTGAGAAATCTTGATACTCGTCAATAAAAATATACTGGTAGGGAGTTTCTCGGACTCTTTTTAGTTTTTTGGCGGCTGCCGCAATTAATTGATTGAAATTGAGTTGATCTTTAGTGCGTAATTCTTGATGATATTGTTCTAAAATAGTAAATTCTTTTTGCAGCTTAGCTTTTAGATCGGGATCGTCTAGGTGGCTAATTTCTTCAGATAGTTTATTGTAATCCTGGAAAAATTGCTGTTCGGCGCGGGTGATGAATTGGCTTGGTTGTTCGCTAAAACGCGTATCGGTTTCATCGAGTATTACTAGTCGGTTTTTCAGTGTTTGCTTTCCACCTAGTATTTGATAGGCAAAGGCATGAAATGTAGTGGCGATTTTGGGTGGATTATTGAAAAGAGGTGTATCGTTAAATGTAATTTTAGTAAGACGTTCATTGATTTCCTGGCAAGCTTTTTTATTGAACGCGAAAACAATAATCTCCTCGGGGCGAATGTTTTCGTGGGCGAGGAGATAAGTAATTTTTGCAACGATGGTTCTGGTCTTGCCAGAGCCGGCGCGTGCGGTAACTAGAGTGTTTTGATGACTATCACAGACGATTTTCGCCTGGTTTTTATCAAGCGTGTAGGGGTAGTTGTTATCTTTGATGTGGTCTTTAAACCAGTGTTGGACTGTTTTTACCTCTCTCATAGTTTTACGGTATAGGTTCCGGCATGAAAATGCAAGCATGGGCATTAAAACTCTAAACAAAAGCATTTAAAATTTTAGCATAGACGTTTAGAATTTAAGCATAGATGGAATAGAAATTAGCTTTACCAGTTTATTTCTGGTAAATTATTGGCTTTTAGGAAAGCATTAGCCTTTTTAAAATGACCATTACCGAAAAAGCCATAGCGTGCTGAGAATGGTGATGGGTGCGCCGATTCTAGGACGAGATGTTTACTACTGTCGATAAGGGAAGCTTTGGAGCGGGCATCGCGGCCCCATAATAAAAATACGAGATGTGGGCGAGTAGAATTTAGATACTTGATTGTTTCTTCAGTAAATTTTTCCCACCCTTGACCGCGATGGGAACCGGCTTTATGCGCTTCGACCGTTAGGACATTGTTTAACAGCAATACTCCTTGATCTTGCCAGCTCTTAAGATTACCAGTTTTATTTTGATGCGTACCGTACTCGGCATCGATTTCTTTATAGATATTGATAAGTGATGGTGGAATGGGTTGTGTGTCTGGAACAGAAAAAGCTAGTCCATGTGCTGCGCCTGGTGTATGATAGGGGTCCTGACCAAGAATTACGACGGTAACTCTATCTAAATCAGTGGAAAAAGCGCGGAAAACTTGTGTTTTCTTAGGAAAAATTTGTTTTTCTGCATATTCTTGATGTAGAAATTTAGCTAAATCTTTGAAATAGGGCTTATTAAACTCTGAATCTAAAAACGGCTTCCAACTCTCGTGCATAAAATTATTATAGCATGCTATAATAAACGGGAGAAAAGAGGTAAAATGTCCAAGTTATATTTTAGGTATGGCGCAATGGGGTGTGGTAAGACAATGCAACTTTTACAAGTGGCATTCAATTATGAAGAGCGTGGGCAAAAAGTCTGCGTAATGAAGCCGGCAACAGATACGAAGAATGGAAAAAAACTATTGACGAGGATTGGCCCAGAAAGAGAGACGGATTTTTGTTTCTCGCGGGAGGATAATTTATATGATTTGGTGGCGAAAAATTATGCTGATGTAGATTGTGTACTGATCGATGAGGCACAATTTTTAACTAAGAAACAAGTAGACCAGTTACTTCTAATTACAGTAAAACTGGATATTCCGGTGATGACATATGGGCTTCGACTGAACTTTCGAATGGAAGATGGGGGATTTGATGGGGCGACGAGACTTTTACAAGTAGCACATGATATTGAGGAGATTAAAACAATTTGTGAATGCGGGCATAAGGCAACACTCAACTGTCGATTCTTGAATGGTAAGATGGTGACAGATGGACCGGATGTTTTGATTGATGACGGTAAAACTAAGATAGAATATCGGGCGCTTTGTCCGGCGTGCTATATAAAAAATATGGAGAGTAATAAATAATGTTTATTGTAATTGAAGGGCAAGATGCAACTGGGAAAGATACGCAAGCTGAACTGTTAGCGGGCTATTTGAGAGGCCAAGGAAAAAAGGTGGTGACATATTCAGAATCCGGGAATGGTAGTGATGATGAATTTGTCCAGGCGATTGCAAAGACGAATCTTAATAAAGATTTTGACATAGATATTAGAACGCACGCATTACTCTATCTTGTGAATCGCTACGAACAATGGCGAAAGCTTGCTGAACCAGCCTTAAAAAATGGGGATGTAGTGATTATCACTAGGAACTGGTTGTCTACGCTAATATATATGGGCTATGTAGGTGGGATGAGTAAGAATACGATTGTACGTTTACATAAACTTATTATGCCGGAGAAATATTTTAGCCCTGATAAGATGGTGGTATTTACGGTGTCGGAAGAAGAACAGCTAAAAAGATTGGGCACTCAAGGCAGAACGGGCGAAATCTGGAAAGCGAAGGGTGATGAATTTAGGCAAAAGCTAAATACGGCTTACCATAAGGTTATAAAAGAATATAAGCTTCCAACCATTAATGCGGATGGCACGATAGAGGAAGTACAGGCACAGCTTAGAGAGCTATTTGAATTGTAATACAAAGATATTGGTTTTGGTATCCTTATCGGCTTTCGCATAAACTTTCCAGCCGTTTTTATCTGCGACGGATTTTGCAATGGCGAGACCTAGACCGACGCCATCGGAAGTTTTATCGGCTTGATAGAAGCGATCGAAGAGGTGTGGAAGTTTGCTCTCAGCGATTAGTTTACCGTCGGAAATAACAGAAACGCAATCTTTTTTGACATTTATACTAATGGTGCTTTTGGCGTATTTGACACCATTGTCGATGTAAATATTGAGGATTTGCTCGAAGGCTTTTTTATTGATTCTTGCTCTATAATCGTCTGGAATAGAGAAGGACCATGTAATAGATTTTCCCTGTTCGTTAGCTTTTGGTTGAAAAGAGTCGGCTGCACTAAGGACAAGCTTTTTGAGATTTACTTCTGATTGCTTAATCTCTTCGGCAAAAGATTCACTGCGGGCGAGGTCGAGTAACTGATTGTTTAGTTCTGCAAGGTCTTCGGCTTTTTTGGCGGCATTGTCGAGCCACTTGTTATTTTTTATGTCGGCGGCTTCGAGATTTGCTTGAATTACTGCAAGAGGAGTTTTGATTTCGTGAGATGCGTTGGCAATGAAATCTTTCTGGGCTTGGTAAGCATTTCGAACAGGCCTAATGGACTGTTCGGCGAGATAGATAGAGAGCAAAGCTACGATTGTTTCGACGGCAATGCCAGAAATGATTAGCGATATAAGGAGCGTTTGCAATGATTCTTCCCTCTCTGTAGTGATGCGATTGTTGAATTCTTGATTAAATTGTTCTAATCCTGGACCTTCGAAAACTGGCTTGATTGGGCGTTTATCATTAGAGTTTTTTGCGATTAGATAAATACTGCTAAAGGCAATCAAAATAATGCTTGCGCTAGTAATGATATTGGTTAAGATAAATTTTAGCTTAAGTTTTTTGAACATAATTTATAGCCGAGCCCTCTTATGGTTTTAATTTTAACACTACTGCTTACTTTTGCGAGTTTTTTCCGGAGGTTACTAATATAAACTTCAACGTAGTTATCTTCGTCGATGGCTTCACTACCCCAAATGTGGGTTAAAAGATATTCTTTACTTTGGACTTGCTCTGGGTTTTTAATAAGGGTTTCTAAGAGCTCGCCCTCTTTCTCCGAAAGAGGTTCGTCGTTCACCGCACGGTTAGTCAAATCGTAACAGATGTCACTGTAGCTAATGACTTTGTCATCCTGTAGTGGTGGACGACGAACGAGCGCGCGTAAGCGCGCGACGAGCTCTGAGGTCTTGAATGGTTTGGCGAGGTAGTCATCGGCGCCATAGTTTAAGCCTCTTACTTTGTCTTCGGTTTGACTCAATGCGGAAAGCATGATAATTGGCGTTTCGATTTTTCGTTCTCGTAAATCGCGTAAGATGTCCCAGCCCGATAACTTTGGAAGCATGATGTCGAGCACGATGGCATCGTAAATTGGTTTTACTGCGAGGTTTAGCCCTTCCTCTCCGTCCGCAGCATGGTCAACGGAGATGCCGGATTTTTCTAAAACATGAATCACGGCCTCGGCTAGGTATTGTTCGTCTTCTACATATAATATTCTCATGTTCCCTATTTTAGCCTCAAAACCTTAAAGTTTTCTTAAAATTTACAGAGGTGAAAACCTTAAAAGGTTACTTTAATTATAACATCAAAAGAGGTAGTCTAGGTAATCTTTGAGCATGCGTGTGCCAGATATAACTGGTAAATAGCTTTCGAGTTCTTTTTTGATAAAGAATTCGAGGTCGAAATCATTTTCCCAGGCGGAAGCAGCTTCTTCCATGCGGGCATAGAGACTGTCTAGTTCTTCGCTCTCGGTGTCACCGGAAATACTTAGATAGCTATCGGATGGGCAATCGGCAACGCCGCCGTCATGCGTGCTAACTAACAAACCGAGATTAATAATATCTTTCATCCAGGATGTACCACAGGCTTCTAGGCCAACTATAGGATTATTAATAGAGATATTGGCGCCGATAGATAATGCGCGTCCGAGCTCCTCATCATAATCCGGCAAATAATGGACGCGTTTTCTTAGGATTGGGTCTCCGTCTACGAGTTTTAATAGTTTTTCAAGTCTGTTTGACATGGTAGTATCACCTTCGTGAACGCGACCGCAAAGAATATAGTAAGCATTATGCTTTTCTAGAATAGCTTTTAGAGTTTCTGGTCGAGTAAACGCAAGCCAAGGGCGCTTATAATCGACGAAACGACGCTTGAACTGGAATAGTAAGGCGTCATCTGGAAGCTTGATATATTCACCATATTGATTGACGCGATGAGCGAGAACAGCGTTAAGTTCGTTTCTACCCTTCTGTTTGAGAGTGCGAATGTCTTCTGCGGTGATTGCGCCAATTTTTTCCTTGTAATCCTCGGCAGGTAAATTATATTTATCCAAAATACCTTTGGTGTTGTAATAGTTTACGATTCCTGGAGCGGTCCAAGTCGGAATATCAATGCCATTAGTAATGGCGCGGAACTTGACTTTATTGCCGGCGCTGTCGCGATAATTGGCGACACGAGCATGAAGCTTAGAAACGCCAGAGCGCAACTCGGCAATTTCAATCGTGACTGTAGAAAGTCGAATACGTCCATCTTCAAACTGGCTGGAGAGCCAGCGTCTAACGGCGATGGATTTGAGATTCGGGAAGACAAAGCGAGAAAACTGATCATAGGAAAAATCTGCTTCGGCGGCTTGAACGAGGGTGTGGTTAGTATATAATGTATGTTTCCTGGTGTATACGACTGCTTCATAAAAATCCATACCGTTACTAGTTAGCTCATCGAGTCTTGCTAGCGCGGCAAAGAAAGTTGCAACTTCGTTTAGCTGCATGATGGCAGGCTTTAGTCCGGCAAGCTTTAATGCTTGATAGCCACCAAATCCGAGCGCGACTTCTTGATATAAGCGATGGTCACTGCCGGATTCTCCGGAATATAATTCGCCAAAGCCAGGTTCGGTAATGCAGATAATGCGTGTACTGCCTAAGGTTTTTTCGATAACGTCTAGGCTTATAATGCTGTCGTTCGCTTTGATGTTGACTGTGTTTAAGAATTCGTAACCGTATTTAGCATAATCGACTGCTTCGTGTGTTGAAAAATTTCTAAACGTGTTGCCGATTTTTTCGTAATGTTGATGTGGCTCTTCTGGGTAGAATGGAGTAATTAGTACGAATGGAACATTGCTTTGTTCGGCGACGCGGCGTGTGTCGGCAGCAAGGACTCCGAGTCCGCCACCACCTCTAATACCGTTTTTCTTATCATATAATTCGATTGTCCAGTAAGTATATGGACGATCTGGAGTTAAAGCTTTGGTTAAATGATGACGGTTGATAGCATCATAGAAATCTTTGACGTCCTCGATGTTTTCTAGAGGATGAGTGCCCACCGGACTTGCCATGTTAGTTTTTTGGTCCTTTCTCGGAGCTGATTGCAGCTGCAGTTAAAGTTAATGCGGTTTCAAGTGATGGAATATCACGATTTCTAAAGCTAATGTTGCCGATTGGTCGTCCAAGCATGATTTTTCCTACTACTACACCCTCGGCGTCACGAAGAATGGCTACTGCCTCGATGCCACATTTTTTAAGTTCGTCACGAGTAGCATCATCAAGTGCGAGCCAGATGCCTTTAATTGGCGTACGATAATTAGAAATATGAGCTACTTCGGCAGCGGAAACTCTGGACTGTTTACTACCATAGAGTTTTTTGTCGATGACAAGACCGACATATTGAAAATGTAAATGATCGGAAAGAAAGCTAGCAAGCTCATGGTAGTTAATATAATTTTTGGACATTTGTTGGATTTTTTTGACAAAATAGACTAGGTCAATATCTTTGATTGATGAAAGCGATCTGAAATAGCTACTAAGTTCATTTAGCACTGGGAATAGGAGCAATACGATGATAATCATAACAATGTTCAAAATAATGACGGATGAAGATGGACTTGGAACTTTGAATAATGCCATGAAGATAATAAAGAATAACGTCAAATAGACAACGGCGGCAAGAGACATGACGATGATGTGTGACAAGATTTTGAGCCAAGAGCTTGCTAAGTCTAATAGGCGGTATTTAATAATGGCATAATAATGAATGACGAAATCGATAGCGATAAAGAGTGGTCCAACCCAGATTAAATCGTAGCGGAATAGAGGTAGCCATAAATCAAAAATGCCCGCCGCCGCCCAGCCTACGGCAAGGCAGATTAAGAAGCCTTTCCAGCCGCGTTTAAAGCTAGGGTTATTGGTGTGCTTAATTCTGTTGAGAATTAAAATAACGACATTAATTCCCTCAAATAACATAAGTGCGATATAAGAAATGTAATACCAATCTAGCTTAATGGCGACGCTATTTCCGTTTGTGCTAAGGGTGAAGCTGTCATATAGAAAATGTGGATTATAGATTAGGGCGCCGCCAAGGAAGATTGAAATAATAGTTGAGGCTAAGATTGGAATCCAACTCCATTTGATTTTCCAGCCGGTATAGATTAGGACGAATAGGTCCATCACGAGCGTAAAGAGGTAAATGCCAAAAATTGGGATAGTAGCAAAATCAACTGAATCTTCGCCAAGAACAAGGAATACTGCCATAGATAATGCCCAACCAAATACGCCTATGGTTGTAGCAAAAAAAGCTAATGCTTGCCCGCGGGAGTTTTTAGACGAGCCGAGTAATACGGCGACACCAGAAAGCAATGCTAGTATAGACACCGTTATCAAAAGAATAGCAATTAGCTGCACTTAAATCTCCTTATGTTTTTATTTTAGCATAAGAAGAAATGCTAGGCAATATAAAAAGAACCATAGAATAAAAAATGCCCCCATGGCGGGGGCAAACAAGGTTAAGGCATTGTGAGTCTAAACTGTATCATGATTTCGTTGTTGAAATCGTCGTAGTATCTATAGCTACTAACATCTTTAATACCAAAAAGACCTGCGACTTTTTCAACGGCTGCGCTTGCTTCGTCGCAGTCTTTGAATAGCTTAAGTGGCAAATAGAAACCTTTGATGTCTCGATTCCTAGCCCATTCCCAGTGATGAGGGTAAAGTTCAAAGATGAAAGCTCCTCTGGGCTTAAGTTGATTCACCAAAGTGCCAAGAAGCTGCGGGAACATATTCCAGACATATGGAATAATACCGTTAGCAACAACAGCATTGCAATCTTTCAGTTTTTGCTCGGAAATAGCTTTGAAGATATCTTCCTGGGCGTAAGTGATGCGGTCTTTAAACGGTAAATCTTTCAAAAGATCGTCTGCGTCTATGGTCGGATCGTTGTCGATCAGGATTGCACGCTGATATTTATGAAGTTCAAAGCCAAGATGTCGAAATTCTGGAGCCATGCCCGCGGCAAGGAAAGCAATTTTCTTTGGACGTTGCAAGTTTAAAAGCTGAATGGTCTTAAGACCTCTTTCTGCGATTGCTTTGAATAGATCATTCTTGTAAACAAAGTAGAAGAATGGGTCATATTCTGGTATTCTGCGATATCTTCCAAAGATGTCGATGCCGTAGTCGTATACTACTTCCAGTGCGATTGCTCTGGGGACTTCTATAGCAATCCATGGAATAAAAAACTCTGATGCCAAACGGCATCTGTTTTCTATTTTTCCATCTGGGTCCATAATTTCCCAGTATTCATTGCAGTCAGTATCAAGAACAAAATCGTACAGAGCAGGATTTTCTACTGCTATTTTTACGAATTTGTCACAGGCGCCTTTGGCGAATTGCTTTTCCCCTTCGGTTAATTCTGGGCTATCAATGTCGTGGTATTCCTTTATCTTTTGCCAAAGATAGTCGGCGTCACGAGTTCCAGCGCTTTCGGCGTATTTCTCGAAAAGTTCTTCTTTTGGCATAGAAGGAAGAACTCTCCAATAGTAGTTATAGCTATCTAACAAATCTAACATAACAACACCTCCTTCTTAAAATACAACACCCACCCTTGTCTAATTAATATTATACCACACCTTGTGCTTTTTTTCAAGATATGGTATAATGACCAGTATGTCTTGGGGCGTCGCCAAGTGGTAAGGCACTGGGTTCTGGTCCCAGCATTCGTGGGTTCGAGTCCTACCGCCCCAGCCAAGACTATCGAAATTGCCCGACAGGGCTTTTTTCATGCTTAATTTGGATTACAGAACGAGACGGTTTTGCCGTAAACTTCTTGTGGCATCGCCCAATCGACTAGAAAATCTTCTTGTCCGAGATAAATGTATGGTAGGTTGTAAGATTTTGCTGTTTCTGGTGAAACGCAAATGGTTTGCTCGTTACTATTTTTAATGCTATCTAGAACGGGTGAAACTTTTTGTAAATATTGAATAGCGAATGTGGCACGAATAATAATAATCATTACCATTAGTGTAGCTTCAATTAGCGCAAGCGGAATGGTGAACTTTGTATTTTTGAATGTTTTTAATAGTATGAAAGCAAACACGGCAAGCCCGATTAAATAAACTGGTAAAACCATGCGAGTGTAATAGTAGATTTGTGATAAGGCTAAAATGTGAATAGTGATAAAAGTCAGTGCGATAAAAAGCATGTTTTTTTCTGGTCTCGAAAACTTTGGTTTTACGAATTGATGTCGGCTTTTTTGAATGAAGGCATAAATAATTCCTGGGATTGAAATTACGATAAATGGCACAAGAAATCTGCCAAAGTTGAAGGCGATATGTTTAATAATGCGAATAGTACTGTTGCCGAGATTTGCAAAAATATCGCTAAGTGGTAAGTAATCAGAGACGGCGCGATAAATTGGATTAGTGTCATAGTCGGCAAGTCCTGGACCGACAACATAAATGCAGAATAGGGAGATTAATATGCCCAATATGCCGGCGCTGCGCCATGAAAAAATGAATTGTTTGAATTTGATTTTTTGTTTTGAAAAATGTAGATAGAGTGAATAAACTGGTAAACATAGTAAAAATGCGACGCCAGTAACGCTGGAAGTCAATCCAAAAATAAAGCCAAACAACAACATAGCAATGATAAACCATGGGCTTTTTGGCAATTTTTGTCCGAGCAAATCTTTGAAGTATACTAAGCAAAAGCCTAGTGTAATACTGCTAATAAAGAGGTAGTTATGAATTTTGGAGAATCCGCCGTAAAGTGTAGTTCCGTAGGACGTAAGCATAACGCCCAGAAAGATTCCAGAGAATATGCAAGCATCTTTTAGTTGTAGTTTTGGGTGTCTCCCGAGGGCAATATAAGTTGCTAAATAAAATGTAATAAATGCGAGCACAACATCGAATAGCCGAAAAAAGATGTCGGGTCCAAAGCTAAAAGTATAATCGAAGAAATTAATTGATGACCAAGCGTACATATCGGCGAGTCTGGCGGAATGGTTAAAGGCGGCAATGGAGTCATTGATGATATCGGGTGTGGAATTTGCACCTTGGAAAATATCTTCGCCAGAAGTGACAATTAAAAAATAGCAAATCGTAAAAAACACAATTGGCAAGGCATACAGAAAGATGCTGAGAATTCTCTTAAACACAAACTTATTATAGCATGGTATAATGAAAGTATGACGAAGAGGTCGCTTTCAATCATTATACCAGTCTATAACGAAGGTATGGGCGTAAAGCACTTTCTGGATGAAAAAATCTTGCCAGTGGTTTTGGCTTTACCATATGAAACGGAATTGATAATTGTGGATGACGGGTCTACGGATAAGTCGCTTTTCTCGATAAAAATGAGTGCAGCGGTAAAGAAAATTCCAACAAAAATTATTTCGTTTACTAGAAATTTTGGCAAAGAAATTGCGCTTTCAGCTGGATTAAAATATGTAAAAACTGACGCTGCGATTATGCTTGATGCGGATGGACAACATCCAGTGGACGCAATTTTTAAAATGCTAGAAAAATGGGAGCAAGGGGCAAAAATAGTCACTGCTTTAAATGACAAAAATAGCACAAAACATCGGATTAGTTCGAGGCTATATTACAGAATGATGCGCGTGATGGGCAATAGCGGAATTAGAGAAGGCGCGATGGATTTTCGTTTGCTCGATCGAGTGGTGGTTGACGAATACAATAGGTTTACAGAGCACAATCGGATGACGCGAGGACTAATTGACTGGTTGGGTTTTCCACAGGAATACATTAAGGTCTCTACGCTTAAACGTGCACTAGGTACGCCGACCTATAGCAGAAAGAAACTTGCTAAATTAGCGCTTGATAGTTTTGCTGCTACGTCAGAAACTCCGCTTTTGGTTTTTGGGTATTTGGGGGCTTTGATTACGGTTACTTCCCTGCCCTTTGGATTATTTATTTTGATAGAACAATACATTATGGGTGATCCGATGGGATTGGATTGGAGTGGGGCAGTAGCAATGAGTGTGTTTGTGGCATTTTTGGTTGGTCTAGTTTTGATTTCGCAATCAATGACTTCGCTTTATATTGCACATATTCATGCAGAAGCAAAAAATCGCCCACTTTATGTGATTGACCGAACAAAGTCTAGCAATATTGAGGATTGAAAAATGACAAAAAGTGTGCTTTTAAGCTTTGATGTTGAGGAATTTGATTTGCCAAGGGAGCATGGTGAGGAAATCTCCCTAGAGGATGGGGTCATGGTTTCTAAAAGTGGGCTACTTAAAGTATTAAATATTCTTGAACAACAAGAAGTAAAGGCAACGTTTTTTTGTACGGCAAATTTTGCTGAGATGGAGCCGGAAATAATCAAACGAATTGCTGATTCTGGGCATGAAATTGCTGGTCATGGCGTAGATCATTTTTCGCCGAAGCCGACGGATGTTGAACTATCAAAAAAGAAAATAGAAAAAGTTTTGGGTAAAAAGATTAAAGGCTATCGTCAGCCTAGGATGCAGGCTATAAAATATTCTGAGATGAAGAGACTGGGATATGTTTATGATTCGAGTGTAAATCCGGCCTTCATACCTGGAAGATATAATCATCTAAATATTCCGCGTAAACCATATCTAAAAAATGGAATCATAGAAATACCAACATCCGTTGCGACAATTTTTAGGGTACCGCTTTTTTGGTTGGCGCTACATTTTTTTCCGCAGTGGTTCTATTATTTGTTGGTTAAAATGTCGATTAAAAAAACTGGTTATTTTGCGACATATTTTCATCCTTGGGAATTTGCGGATTTGTCGGAATTTTCTTGCGTGCCAAATTACATCAAGCATAATTCTGGCGACAAGCTTGAAAAGCGTTTGGAGAATTTGATTTCTAAACTAAAAAAATCTGACTGTGAGTTTCTTTCCTATTCTGATTATGCTAAAATAAGATAGAACATGTCTGCCAAAATGCTGAAGCAAACCAGAATAACTATTCTGCTATCTCTTAATGCAGTGGCAATTTTGGTGTCCGGGATTTTGATTGCTAGTGCGATTGGGATAAATACGGGTGGACATTTTAGGGTGGTAGATGAAAAAAGCGATGAAATATCTGAGAATGTAGCAGAAGTTGCTTTGATTGAAGGGGCGGCAGATATTGATGGCGGAACTGGTGGGACGGATGACGATAGTTTTATTGCAAGTTCGATAACGGGCGGAAGTTTTGATTCTGGTACGGTTTCTGGAAGTGAACTTTGGAATTTGAAAGCTATTACTATTTATCAGACAGCGAATATTGATATTTGCGTGAATGATTCGGTAAAAGATTTGGATGAAATGTATTGGCAGACGAGTAATACGAGCGTGATAAGAGGGTTTTATACGGAGGCAAGAGGAAGGCTTGGTTATGACAATGCGCGATGTAAGTATCCTGCTGTTGAAGGCGTAGGCACGACGACAATTACGGCGGGAACGACGGATGGTCTAAAACGTGATAGTTTAACTGTAACAGTGATTGAGCCGCCAGTTGAGCAGTGGAAAAAAGAAGTGCTGAATCTAGTGAATGATGAGCGGGAGAAATATAATTTAGAACCACTAGAATGTGGTACAACTTGTGAGGTGGCGGCACAGACGCGTGCGGTTGAAAGTATGACGCTATATGCACATCAAAGACCGGATGGTTCATCTTGGGATTCGGTATGCGCGCCGGTGTCTGGTGGAGTGGCAGGAGAAAATTTGGCAGCTGGCAATACGGCAGTTTCTCCAGAAACAGTAGTGCAAACTTGGATGAATTCGCCAACGCACAGAGCAAATATTTTGTCGGATAAGTTTACAAAATTAGCAGTAGGATTTGTATTTGATTCTAATTCGCAGTATAAGACATACTGGTCACAGTTTTTCTCAAACTATTAATTAATTGCCATGTGGGCTAGAAAGAAGAAGACGTTTCAAAAATGCTTCGGCAGAGGTGGTATCCATAAGCGCTGTTTTATAGCTGGTGTCATAAATAGTTGGAGAAATGCGAGTTTGGACATATTTCCCGTCGATAAAATAATGGGTTAATATGTAACCTTTTGACGTGTCTGGCCACATGGCTTGATCGAAAAAGAGATTACCAAGTCCGTAAAAAATTGGTTTGCCGTTATATAGTTCATAGGTTTGTGGTTGATGGGCAGAGGTGCCAACAACTATGTCTGCACCCATATCAATAAGACTGCGGAAAAACTCGGTTTGACCGGAAATTGGTCCGTCACAGGCTGGGTATTCTACGCCGTAGTCTGGGTAGCAATAGCATTCAGAATATTGTATGTCGACAATGACAAAATTGCCTTTTTGCTTGGCTTCTTTAATTTGGGAACGTGTGGTAGTTTCGTCGTAAATATTGGCTCCTGGACTGGTGGCGGTAGCGCCTTGTCCGTTTGCTTTAGACGATGTGGAATTATTAATTGCAATCCAAGTAAGATTCGTGCCTTTATCGGAAAATTCTAGTGGAATTTTTGCTTCTTCTTCGTTTCTGCCACCGCCAAAAGTTTTAATTCCCTTTTCGTGATAAAAATCAATAGTGGCAAGATTTGCTGCAGCTCCCCAGTCGTTGTTGTGATTGCCGGTAAGTTCGATGACATCGGTGCCGATAGCTTTTATTGTGTCGTAAGCAAGATAGCTGGTGCAAAAAATCATGGTAAGCCCAGAGTCGCAATCGTCGGCGAAACTAACTTCATTAGAAATGTGAGTAAGGTCGGTTTTGGACAGAAAATCGGCGATATTTTCGGCAAATTGAGCGCCATCGCCAGTGTCTTTAATCCGATAAAAAAGTCGGCGACCGATGGCTGTGGTACCGGTCTGGTTAATTGTGAATATCTCGGCGTTGTCGAGTGCGCGCGTACGCTCGCTATTATTCTCGACTAATTTGTCGAGATAATATTCACCATCCACTGCTAATAACTTTTTGTCGGGAGTCAATTCTTCTAATGGGATTTGTTCATATTTGTTTATATCGGCACTAGAAATATTTTGAGTTTCGTCATAAAAATTAGTTACCGAAACCATGATTTTAGGCTTTTCTTCTGGTACTGGCGCGATAGATTCTGATTCGGTTGGATTATTATTGTGGTTTGATATTAAAAATAAAACTAGACAAACTGTGACTGCGGTTAAAAGAAAAATGATCGGGATAGTAATTTTTCTGTGTCTTACGCTCATAGTTTTGATTATAACATAGCGCAAGGTGAATTTTTGAGGTATAATAAGCTTATGTTTAAGTTTTTCCGCTGGCTTTTTCGTCTTGGCAAACCGGTTCTAGAGTATACCGATCAGATTATATCGCCCGATGGCAGAACGGTGCTAGAAGTGGTGCTAAAAAATGGACAAATTTTTTATTCGGTTTCGACGGGCGGAAAAGTATTGGTAAAACCGTCGCGGCTTTCTATAAATTTGCGTGGAGAGGACCCACTTGGCAATGGATTGATGCTAGTGCGTGAGGTTGATAGAACGCATGATGAAACTTGGGAAACGAAATGGGGCGAAGAACGCTATATTGTAAACAAATATAATGAACAGGCGCTTTATCTTTCGGAAAGTGGTGGAAAAAAGCGACTTTTTACGCTTAGGTTTAGGGTCTTTAACGAGGGAGTAGCGTTTCGTTATGAAATCCCGCCACAGCCAGAATTTCAGCGGCTAATTGTGCAGGATGAGGTGACGGAATTTAATATTGATAATAATAGCTACGCTTGGCATATTCCGGCGTATCAACCAGATAGATATGAGTATAATTATACACGTGATGCGATTTATGAACTTACTGGTTCGGTACATACGCCACTAACATTGGAACATCCATCTGGATATTTTCTCTCGATTCATGAAGCGGCATTATATAATTATGGTTCGATGAATTTAACTTTAGGAAAAAATGGTGCACTAATTTCTGATATCACGCCACTTTCGGATGGAGCAAGGGCCTACGTCGAGTTGCCGTTTAATACACCTTGGCGTGTAATTATGATTGCGGATAATGCAACCGAACTTACGACGAATCGAATGATTCTAAATTTAAATGATCCGCCAAAAGAAAACTTTGATTGGGTGAAGCCACTTAAATTTATGGGCATTTGGTGGGCGATGTATGTGGGTGAATATACTTGGTCGGAAGGTGAAAGACATGGTGCAACAACGGCACATGCGAAAGAATATATTGACGCGTGCAGGAGACTTGGAATTGATGGTCTTTTGATTGAAGGATGGAATAATGGCTGGAATGGAGATTGGCTACAAAATGGTCCGACGAATGATTTTACGCGTCCAGCGCCGGATTTTGATTTGCCAGAAGTGGCAAAATATGCAGCGGATAAGGGTATAAAACTAGTTGGGCATCATGAGACTGTGGGATATGTTGATAATTATGAGAAGCAGCTTGAAGATGCATATAAGTATTATGCGGATAACAATATATTGTATGTAAAACCTGGTTATGCTGGAGCTTGGATGACGGTGCAGGGACGAAGAGAATTGCACCATTCTCAAGTAGGCGTAAGGCACTATCAAAAAGCTTTGGAATTAGCAGCAAAGTATCATATTTGCTTAGACGTACATGAGCCAATTAAAGGTACGGGACTGGAGCGAACGTGGCCAAATCTCTTAACGCGTGAGGGAGCTAGAGGTCAGGAATATGAGGGTGGCGCACTCTTCCCTTCGCATGCGACGATTTTGCCGTTTACGAGATTGCTCTCGGGTGGGATGGATTATACAAGTGGGATCTTGGATGTTGGAAATAATGTGAAACGAATGGCAACGACGATCGTGCGGCAAGTTGCATATTATATTACGATTTTTTCTGGTATGCAGATGGCGGCAGACAGGCCAAAGATTTACGAAAATGTACACCCAGATATTTTTAAGTTTATTCGCGATGTTCCAGTGACTTGGGATAAGACTTTGCCAATACTTGGACAAATCGGACAGTTTTATGTAGTGGCGAGAAAAGACAGAAATTCGGAAGACTGGTATATCGGTGGAGTGACAAATGAGGAGCCAAGACGAGTGAGGATTCTGTTGGATTTCTTGGATGATAATGCTAGCTATGAAGCGGAGATTTATCGCGATGGGGATGATGCGCATTATCGAGAAAATCAGTTGTCATACAGAATAGAAAAACGGAATGTAATTAAAACGGACAACATCGATATTTGGATGGCGAGTGGTGGGGGATTTGCGGTGAGACTAAGAAAAAAATAATTATGCATGAATTGTAGTTTTAGCTTGGGTTTTTAGGCTTTTTATCTTGTTTTTCCATCTCGTTTACGGTAAAATAATAACTAATCATGAGTATTTTCTGCATGAGTAAAAAACACCTCCGGGGGGGGGGTATATAAAGGTCTATCATCCCATAGATCACTAACCTTCTCATGCTCTACTATCCTACCTCTTCTTTCTCTCTCCTTCCTTCTCCCCCTCATCATCT
>JAZLDZ010000040.1:0-2280 GCA_045615025.1 Candidatus Nanosyncoccus sp.
TGTAGCGATATTTCCTTATGATATCGCTACAAAACAATCGTTTAAAAAGAGTTTTCTCTAACTTTAACCCTTATTTTAAGGACTTTTTTAGCATTCCGGTTTTGCTCGCTACAGCGTTCCGGTTTTGCTTTCACCTCGACACATAAAATAAAAGCGCGGCATTCGCTCAGATTTTCCGCAGCAAATTCTCACTTCAAAAAAACATAATAAAACCGCCGCATTTATCCAATTTTCTATCACTTTTCTCCAATGAGGACAGTCCCCCAAGCTATTTCTTCTATCAAACATCGCTATAATTAAATCCCATAGACAAATCAAGAATGACTATGGAATCAAACCACCAAACGCTTCATCTCCAAGTTTAATAGAAGATGGCAATTTGGAACGCTTCAATTTCTTGCACCCCCAGAATGCGCCTTCGCCTATACGATTTAATTTGCCGCGTACGACGACATTCGTCAATGACGTACAACAATAAAACGCGTAGTCGTCTATCTCATCCACACTTTCAGGTAATTCTATCTCGGTAAGCCGCGAATTAAACGCAAAAGCATACTTCCCGATTCGCCGCACTGCAGAAGGAATTGCAACACCATCATAGCAAACCTTCTCCAATCTACAGTTATAAAACAAACCGTTCGGTATCTCGACAATACTAGACGGCAATGTCACGTACCGCAAGGACGTGCATTCAGCAAAAGTCCAGGCGCCTAATTTTTTGACTGACGATGGGATTATTACGCGTCTAATGTTAGAGCAAGCCGCAAACGCACCGTCGCCTATATTATTCAACCCCTCAGGCAACAGTAACTCACCTTGGCCGTGGCAAAGCATACTGCAACCAGCAAACGCACAAGACCCAATCCTATTTAGAACAGGAGAGAATTCAACCTCTCGCAATTCACTCTGCTTTGCATAGACTTCATTAGGAATTTCGATAATATTCTGCAAATTGACGCATTGCTGTCTCGTCGATCGTATATAACCATCTAATTCCACGGAAAGCATCGGCTTGTCGTTCCCATCGACATAAACATTTCCAACAACACCTCCAAAACTGGTCGCGTCGCTACCAGACTTATAGCTTCCCACGATAATCTGCCCCCTATTCGCAACTTTCTTCATCTCAGAAAAGACAAAACGCATGAGAGGATCATAGAAATTGCTTGCCGAAGAGTCGCTACCAAAAAAACTATTGGCTCGTGGATAACTGACATGTAGCCGTGCAAAAACAGGCCCTCCTATACCATCTCGGAAAATCATTCTAAATCCAGTCTCCACACTATCAACTCCGATTGACGGACTATGCTCATTCACCATCAAACGCCTTTCCCGGTCATAATCAACCTCAACAGAAAGAATCCGCCGTTTTTCGTCCTCGGTGCCAAACGCTGCGACCATATCCCAATATGCAGCATCCCAAACAACTTTTGAATAGCACTTACCCTTTATTTTTGGCAAAACCCAAGGATAAGGAGCACCATCGGGAAGCACCTTTGAAAAATGACCAATTAGCCGACTAAGAGAAATACCATCAAAATTTCTACCATGTACTCCTACTTCATGATCCTTAATCTGTGTGCTGATAACAAAATCGGTTGCCATGTCCTTCAAATTGGAATTTGTTTCAAATCTACCACAATTATTAATTTGCGCATATCCTCTGTAAGTCAATGACATGGGCAGATTATTCGCAAGAAGTGCTCGCGCGAACCATTCGTAAAGAACATACTCCTGACATGCATTTTTATGATAATCAAAGCCCGAACCGTGCAAAATCAAAGCTTGATATGACGAAACATCGGGCATAGGACAATTTTCAAACTTCAATGTAAATCGAACTGGCGGAGTTCTATAAACTGATACAGCCAGTGGAATACCTACTGCCACAATAGCAATTACAGTCAAACAGCCTAAGCGCCTCCAGTTTTTTCTTTGAGAATCCGAAGGACCATTGGTGGGGTGTGAGTGGTGGGGTGAAATCATTTTACACCCCTCCGTTCTTTGGAAGTTTTTCTGATATTTTATGATTATCCATCATCATCACTACCAATTATACCACTTTAACGCATAAAATAAAAGCGCGGCGCTCGCTCAGATTTTCCGCAGCAAATTCTCACTTCATAAACCTTCCCCAATCCGCCGCGCTTATCGCAAATTCTAACCCCACCAATGAGAAGATTAAAAACTATAATTCCCAAAATGCTT
This sequence comes from Candidatus Nanosyncoccus sp., assembly GCA_045615025.1. GTDB lineage: Bacteria > Patescibacteriota > Saccharimonadia > Saccharimonadales > Saccharimonadaceae > Nanosyncoccus. The sequence continues at coordinate 2,209 of JAZLDZ010000040.1, forward strand.
TATCAAAAATCATCCATACGCACAAGGCTGATTCTTTATATGTCAGGAACAGCAATTTTCTGTCAGATGTAG
>JAZLDZ010000041.1:0-10847 GCA_045615025.1 Candidatus Nanosyncoccus sp.
CCGATTCTGCCTTGCAGTTCGAACCGGAAAACTCTCCAGTTTTAGGTTTTGGCTTACGCATCGGTTTTCTTGGGCTTCTTCATATGGACATCATCCGCGAACGTCTAGAACGCGAGTTTGGTCTAGATTTAGTCGTCACGAATCCATCAACTAACTATGAAGTTATGCTAAATTCTGGCGAAGAAATTGAAATCAAATCCGCTGCTGATCTTCCCGACATGAGCGAGATTCTAGAAATCCGCGAACCGTGGGTAAAAGGCGAAATCATCGTACCGAAAAATATGATTGGCAATGTACTAAATTTAATCGTCGAGAAGCGCGGACGCCAAGCGAACCTATCATACATAGAAGATCGTGCTGTGATTGATTTTGAAGCGCCGATGGCAAATCTTCTGACCGACTTTTACGATCAACTAAAATCGAGCACGTCCGGATACGCTAGTTTTAACTATGAGCTTAAAGATTATAGAGCCGAAGATTTGGTACGCGTAGACGTATTGGTTGCCGGGCAAAAAATGGACGCTCTTTCCATTATGTGTCACCGTTCTGAGGCTAATGCAATCGGTAGAGATATTACGAAAAAATTAAAAGAAGTTATTCCACGCCAGAATTACGAAGTAGCATTACAGGCTGCGATTGGCGCCCGTATCATTGCCAGAGAAACCATTGGCGCTTACCGAAAAGACGTTACCGTCAAAATCCATACTGGTGACCGTGACAGAAAAGCTAAACTCTTAGAGAAACAAAAACGTGGCAAAGCCCGCATGAAACGCTTCGGTAAAATCGATATTCCATCCGAGGCATTCACGGTTATGTTGAAGCGCGATGACTAGATTAGCACTCTTGCATTTTAAGTGCTAATTGGCTATAATTGAGCTATGAATATTACGAAACGTCAAAAAGAAATTCTCTTTGCCATTATTGAAGAATACTCCGAAATGGCGGCACCAGTCGGCTCTGTTACTCTAGCGAAACTTTTTGGTGTTTCTAGTGCCACCATCCGTTCAGAGATGTCTAAACTAGAAGAATCTGGGCTCCTCATTCAACCTCACACTTCTGCTGGTCGTGTCCCTACCGATGCCGGTTACCGGCTCTACGTGAATTCTTTGACTGAGGATATGAACAAAAACGCCACTTCCGACTATAGCTTCGCTCGTGAAACTAATCCTGCTCGTCTGCTTCCGGGTAGAGAAGATCGTGGTACCCATGCTATTGAACTTCGCATTTCGTCTAGTCAACGTGCCGATTTTGCTATTCGCAGCGCTGTCGATAGCCTCGTGGAGCTTACTGGCAATCTCGGGCTTGCCACCATTGGTGACCAACTATATCTCGCCGGTATGTCACGTCTCTTTACTCAGCCAGAATTTATGGATACTGCCCGCGTCCAAAGCGTCGCAAAAATACTCGATAACCTTGAGCCTTGGCTAAGAGAAGCCGCGCCGGGTGAACCGCTTAATATTTTTATCGGCGAAGAAAACCCAATCGGTAAAACTTCGGAAGTGTCACTTATCATTAGTAAATTCCGCTCTCCATATTCGGACAATAGCTATATCGGAGTCCTCGGTCCGACTCGCCAGAATTATGGTCGAGTCATGTCGCTTGTTCGTCGCGCTGGTAATATTTTAGAGGAGGTTTGTAATGCATAAAAAAACTGACAACCCACAAAACACTAAAAACGTTCAAAGCCAAGAAGCTGCTAAACTTGCTGAACTAACGAACGACCTTCAACGTACTCGTGCCGACTTCGAAAATTATCGTAAACAAATGGATGCTCAAAAAGCGCAAGCCGCACAATTTGCCAAATACGAAACTGTCAAAAAACTTCTGCCGCTACTTGATGACATTGATCGTGCCATTGCCTCTACACCAGAACTAAAACCACTAGAAAAAAGTCTAGAAAAAACTACAAGCGAACTCAAACTTGAAAAAATTAACTCTGAGCCTGGCACTGACTTTAATCCCGATTTACATGACGCAGTAATGATGGAAGAGTCAGAAGGGGAGAAAGAGGTCGTTTCGGAAACTCTTCGCGCCGGCTATATATATGAAGGAAACGTTATTCGTCCCGCCATGGTTAAAGTAAAGAATATTTAAAGGAGATAAAAATGGAAGAAAAACTCGCATACATTAAAGAATGGCTAGGCACTGGCTCAATCGATATTTTTGGTCTCCCTATGAGCGGCAAAGATACTGTCGGTATTAAGCTTGCCGAAAGTCTCGGAGCTAGATTTTTATCTTCTGGCATGATTATTCGCGCTATGGAGCAAGAAAAAAACGAGCATTACACTGATGGTGGCGCACTTGCCCCAACCGACGTATTTTATAAATGGGTTTTACCTTATTTTGGACGTGAAGATTTAAAAACTTCCGCCCTAATTCTTTCCTCTGTCGGACGTTGGAGTGGCGAAGAAAACGAAGTCATGAATGCTGCAGCAGAAGCAGGGCATCCAATCAAGGCAGCTGTACTTCTAAATGTTTCCGAGGCAGACGTTCAAGTCCGTTGGGAAGCAGTACGTGAAGCTGGCGTTCGCGAAACTGGTCAAGAGGCGACCAAGCGCGAAGACGATAAAAGCCGCGGAGTTTTTGAAACTCGCATTAAAGAATTCGTCGACAAAACTATGCCAGTCATCTTGCACTATCAGGCGCTTGGCAAGCTTATCCAAGTTCGTGCCGACATGTCCCGCGAAGAAGTCTTTGCTGAACTCGTTGATCAACTTTACGAATTTGCGCGCAAAAACCGCTAATGCTATAATGTAAGCATGTACGGGCTGGGCATCAATCCGGAATCTATTTCTCGCCGCGTACGCGCCTGCGATTATCTTTCTGTTGCCGAGCTTTATTTAAAATCAAACTTCTTATTAGAAAAACCGTTATCAAAGTCAGACATTAAACCACGCCTACTTGGGCACTGGGGCACTTGCCATGGCATCAATCTTGCTTATGCTAATCTAAAATATGCTTATGCTAAAGACCCAAACTTTTCTTTTATCCTTGGTCCTGGTCACGGCTTTCCAGCTCTCCAAGCAAATCTTTTCATCGATGGTGACTTAGAAAAAGTTGATAAAAAAGCCACTAGAGACAAAAATGGTATCGCTTATATTTGCAAAAACTTTTCCTGGCCCGGTGGTTTCCCGTCTCATGCTAGTCCAGTTACTCCAGGTGTCATCTGTGAGGGCGGCGAACTCGGTTATGCTCTTGCCACTGCATATGGTGCTACGCTTGGGTTTCCTAAAAAAAACGTTGCTGTTTTAATTGGTGATGGCGAATTCGAAACCGCTACTGCACTAGCCTCCCTTAACCTTTGCAAACTATTTGGCGATGATGTCAACGGTAAAGTCCTCCCGATTCTACATCTTAATGGTTACAAGATTTCCGGACCTACCATCGCTGCCAGAAAGTCCGAGCGTGAACTCCTAGAGATGCTTCGCGGTTTTGGCTATACGCCTACTTTCTTTGATGGTGAAGATATTAACGCCTTCCAAGATGCTATCGAGCAATTTGAAAGAACTAGGAACCCGTTCCTCGTCATGAAGACCGAAAAGGGAAAGACCGGACCAGCCTTTGTTGACGGCAAAAAAGTCGCCGGGAATTACCTTGCTCATCAAATCCCACTCAAAAATCCAAAGACCAACAAAAATGAACTAAAGATGCTAGAAAACTGGTTCCTAAGTTATCATTTCGACGAGCTATTTAACGAAAAGGAAGGATTCACGCTATGAAACACATTTTTCTTCCCGACAAAATGCTCGGACCAGCAAAAATCAACCATCCAGGTAGCGAATTCTTTTCTCCTGCAGAAAAATTAGGTGACTGTATCAAATTTGCTTTGCGCCAAGACTCGCATTTCTACCTGTTTTCCCCAGACGAAACCACCTCAAACAAGCTTGACGCCGCCTACGATTCTTCGTCACGCACCTGGACTCTTCCGAGATATTCTTGGGACCTTCCGGAATCCGAATCTGGGCGCATCGTTGAACTACTTTCAGAAAACGTCTTATTTGCAACTATGATCGGGCACGTTCTTTCTGGCGAGCAGGCCATGATGACGAGCTATGAGTCTTTCTTCTCAATTATCACATCGCAAATTATCCAGTACCTCAAATTCCTTAGTCAATCAGAAGATGTTTCCTGGCGCGAGTCTGTTCCAGCTGTCAATTTGCTTTCCACTAGTACGTGTTGGCGCCAAGACCATAATGGCTTTTCGCACCAATCTCCAGCGCTAATTTCTGCTCTTTTGTCTCAGCCAGGCAACCATGCGAATGTGCTATTTCCAGTTGACGACATTGCCGCCGCTGCCGCTTTTCTCTTTATGTATAACTCCAAAAATGTTGTAAATCTTACAACATTTAACAAGACACTTGAGCCTCGTTGGATTGATAAAAAACATGCTGCATTTCAATATCAGTATGGCGCCAGCATTTTTGGTTTCGCATCGGAAAATAATAATGATGGTGAGCCAGATTATGTCTTCACTGCCGCCGGTGACATTATGACTCGCGAAACAATCTATGCTCTTAATATTTTGCGCGAAGATATCCCAGATCGTCGCTTCCGCTTTGTTGGTATTAATGCTTTATCTTATGGCGCTATTGGCGCAGATGACGCAAAAATGCCACAAGAAGTATTTAACGATTACTTCACTATCGATAAGCCAATCATTGCCAATTTTCATGGCTATCCAGACGCGCTCCGGATTATTTTAAATAACTATGCAAGCGATAGTCGCCTGTCTATTCACGGCTTTAATGAACGTGGCTCCACCACTACTCCGTTTGAAATGTTAAGACTAAATGGAACTTCCCGTTATGACCTTGCTCTCGATATAGCAATTCGTGAGAACCGTACTGACCTAGTCGAAAAATACCAAAAAATCTTAAACGACAATGCTACCCACGCAAGAGAGACTGGCGAAGATTTGATAAATATGGTATAATATAAAAATGGAAATTTTAATCCTTGTTGTCGTTTTGATTCTCCTCGCGGAGAGCACTGTGATTTTAGTTAAAAATCTAAAGAAAGATACCAAAAAATCCGGTCGCCGCAAGGTTTTTGTTGATACCTCCGCGCTGATTGATGGACGCATTCTCGCCGTTGCGAAAACCGGCTTCATTGGGGATGACTTACTTATCCCGAGGTCTGTTATTCGTGAGCTTCAACTTCTTGCCGATGGCAAAGACGGTGACAAACGTACTCTTGCCCGTCGTGGCATGGATAACGCCAGGGAACTAGAACGCGTTGTTTTCTGCAACGCCGAGATCTATGAGGACGAGCTCGATCGTACGCCAGTTGACGAACGCCTTATTTCGCTCGCCAAAGAACATCACGGTATGATCTGCACTAACGACTACAATCTTAACAAGGTTGCCGCCACTGAACATATCGACGTATTAAACGTCAATGACCTTGCTATTGCACTCCTTGGGAATACCACCCCGGGCACCAAGCTTCGTCTCAAAATTACCGAAAAGGGAAGTAATCGTGGTCAAGGTGTTGGGCACTTAGATGATGGCACTATGGTTGTTATTGACCACGCGTCTAAGCTTATCGGCAAAGAGATAAGCGCGGAAGTTATCCGCGCTTATCAAACTTCAGCTGGTCGAATTATCTTCGCCAAGAAAATCTAGCTACACTTTTTAGTCTTTTCATCGACTTTAGTAATCTTGCATTCCTTGCTTGACTCAGCACCATTACCATCCTTGACGGTTAGTCTTAGTACTCTACCTGGAATACTACCAGAGAGGTCATAAACGCTACTTGGAATAGTTAGGGTTGTACTATCGGCAGTACCACTCTTTATTACAGCGCCATCTTCTGATAGTGTCCACGACACAGAGCTGGATGAACCGAACGTCAGCACCGCTTTTAGTGCGCCGTCTGCTGAATAGAATGCGCCAACGGTCGGAGCCTTATAATTACAGTCATCTTCCTCGTCGCGGTTGTACCCATCTGGAACACTCCAAATTTCACGCTTGGTAATTGGATCGACCGTCTTGGTTGCCTCAATCTGAATCTTCTGATTTTCTGGTGTACATTGAGCAGCAAGCTTCTTAGTGTACTTATTAAACGTCAACGTCTCCTTAGATACACCCGAAGTCTTTGAGTTATACCAGCTTGGCCAGATGTCAGTTTGTCCATTCACAGTTAGCCTTTGGATACCAGCTGGCTGTGGAATTGCCTGGTTTGGTGTCCACTTACCTTCTGCCGCATAGAGTTCAGTATGTACTGGACCCATATAATCATTTACTACGCGACGCACCAAAGTGTTATCGGAAGTCGCGAGACCAGAACCGTCATGGTTACCATTCCAAACCGTTGTTGCCACGACTGGAGAGTAACTTGCTATCCAAGAGTCCTTAGCAACCGATGCGATAGCAGTAGTGGAAGTACCAGTCTTGGTTGCTGTCCAAACATTTGGAATTACAAAACCAAATGCATAAGCTTGAGATCCAAAGGTAATCGTTCTAGCATTTGCATCAGATAGGATCGAAGAAAGCATATAAGCTACCTGGTCATCATAAACTCTTGTGCCTTCAACGTCCTGCCATGACTCAATTATATCGCCTGCCGAATTCTTTACTTCTAGTACATAGGCAAGCTCTTTATAGACACCGCCTCTAGCAATCGAAGCATAAGTATTAGCGTGTTCAATTGGGGTTACTGTACAACCGGAGCCAATCGCTGTAGAAAGACCACCCGTAACGCCTTCGCCAGCACAGTAGGAAACGTCACCAAGTTGTCTTGCAATGTCTAGGCTATTGTCGATACCATTAATATACATTGCTTTAACTGCTGGAATGTTAAGAGAACCAGCCAACGCACGACGAATTGTCACGTTACCATACCAGCTACCAGTATAGTTTCTTAGCGCACAAGAACCGCCCGTGTACCCACCACAGTAAATCGAGTCGATATTCTCATCTTTTAGAACCGAACCTGGGCCATAGTTTTGTCCTTCACGCTGCATAAACAATGGTCCATAGTCAACGATTGGCTTAATCGAAGAACCTGGCTCTAGTTGTGATGTAGCCGCGTTTAACTCACCATATCCAGGCGCATTCCAGTCTGCCGAACCCACCATTGCAATCACTTGCGCCGTACTTACGTCAACTGATGCAAGTGCAATATTATCGCTACCATTTCTGCCCATCAAAGCAGCACCATTTGCTACAGCCTGTTCTGCCATCTGTTGTGCGCGATAGTCAAGAGAAGTTTTAATTGTGAACCCACCAGCACGCATTGTTTTCACGCCGTACTTTTCTTCTAGCATACTCTTTACTGTTAGCACAAAGTGTGGTGCCTTAATATTGTCGTACTGATTTGTATCAGGTTTAATCTGGTCAAGGATTGGTACCTTCTTTGCTTCTTCAGCTTCTTCCTTAGTAATATAACCAAGCTCCGCCATTACGTCGAGCGTATATTGTTGACGCCAGAGTAATGCCTCGTGTCCATATTCATTATATGGATTAAGTACGGCAGGGTTATTTGGAATTGCTGCAAGCAATGCTGACTCAGCGAGAGTTAAATCCTTTGCGCTCTTTCCGAAGTAAGCTTGTGCACCAGATTCTACGCCATTACGACGTCCACCATAAGGTGATTCATTGAGATACATCGTAATAATTTGCTCTTTAGAGTACATTTTTTCTATCTCAAGAGCAAGAATTGCTTCCTTAATCTTGCGTGGGATACCAGTAAGTCCACGATCCTTCGCTTCGTCAGAGAAGTAAACTTGTTTAATCAACTGCTGAGTCAAAGTAGAACCACCCTGGACACTCTTACCTGTGAGCGTAGAAAACGCTGCACGTACTAGCGACCAAAAATCGATACCGTTATGGTTATAGAAGTTTCTATCCTCGATTGCCACTGTTGCCTGGCGCATATAGGTAGAAATCTGATCTCCATCAACCACTAAGCGATAATCTCCATCGCCCTTATCTTCCCATAGCACTTCGCCATTACGATCGAGATAGACGTTTACGGTTTCAGAAACTTTTAGCTCGTCTAGCTGGATCTCTTCTAGATCTTTCTTGTAATAAAGGAAAAGTCCGCCAATCGCAATAATCGCCACTAGAATCAACGCAGCGACAATTTTGAGAAACATTTTGAGTCCTCGCATTGAGAACCAATAATGGAAAACACGTTTTGGATGAAAATGCGCAAAGAATCTCTTCACTGGCTGTTTTGGCAAACTAGCCAAATCTTCAGCACGCTGTTTAGCGCGCTTATCTTTTTTGACATGTTTTCTATGCACCAAACTAGAATACGTGCTAAGGCTTTTGTTCTTAGTACGCTTTAGAAGGCTGCGCTTTGGTGCCTTCGCAGCTTTCTGCTTTTTTGGTTTTCCTTGTTTTTTAGACGTCTTTTCCATAAACTCTTTTATTATACCACAAAAAGCCCGATTTTTGAACCAAAACCGTTTTAGGACTACCTATTTTACGACTGCAAATTTATTCTTACCGCGTTTCAATATTGCTGGTGCGTTGACTACTTTAGCTTCATCAGTAATTTTTGCGCCGTTGACTGAAACTGCACCTGCCTTGATGAATGTTCTCGCTTCCTTTTTCGAACTGGCTAGTCCTGTACAAACTAAATCCTCTACCAGTGTCGCCGAAAGCGGCCTTACGGGCAAAATTTTTGCTGCCATTTCGATGTCATTATCGGAGTAGCTCGCTTCTTTAGCGAATAATTTTTCTGTCAGCATTTCTACCGCATCTGCCGCTTCTTTGCCGTGAACCACTTCTGTTGCGCCACGTGCCAAAGCGCGTTGAGCTGCGCGTTTTTCTGGATGTTCATTGTGCTCAGAAAGAATCTTTTCGATTTCTTCTTTCTCATAGGTCGTATAAACTTTCAGCAGATATTCTACCGCCGTATCAGCTTGATTCAGCCAGAATTGATAAAAATCAAACACGGTTGTGTAATTTCCGCCGCCGTTGTCCGAGCTAGCTAGCCATACAGCATTACCTTCGCTCTTGCCAAACTTTCTTCCCGTTACTGGGTCAATAATTAGAGGCGTAGACCAAACGTTTGCCTCGGCATTTTCAAGTTTACGAATCAGAGAAATACCTGTTGAACAGTTGCCATATTGGTCAGCACCACAGAGCTGCAACTGAATACCATACTCTTTATAGAGATGATAAAAATCATATCCCTGGATTAAAGCGTAAGAAAACTCCGCATAAGAAATCCCACTTCCGCCTTCGCCAATCCTCGACTGGATAAATTTTCTATCAAGTAGCTGCGTCATTGAGAATTGTTTGCCGACGTTGCGTAAGAAATCAATATAATTGATATTTTTAAACCAGTCGTAGTTGTCTACCATAGTGACTTCGTCAGAAGAAATCACGCGTTTAATTTGTTCGCCAATGCACTTTTTATTATGTGCCACTTCCTCGAGTGATTTGAGTTCACGTTCTCCGTTTTCTTTCGGATCTCCAATCTGACCTGTTGCCCCACCAACGAGAAGATATGGCTTGTAGCCGTGGCGCACAAAACAGGCGCACATCATTAGCGCTGCGAGATTTCCAATCGTCAGGGAATCAGCCGATGGATCTGCACCCCAATAGAAGGTCTTATTCTCCATCGTATCAAGTGCACTAGGGTCTTTTATTGTGGTTTCTGCGGTAAATCCCCGCCAAATTAATTCCTCTGATAGCTTCATAATACCTCTAAGTATAACACACGTTTATCAGATACGAAACTATGCGGCCTTCTCTGTAACCCCAAGAATCCCTCTCAGTGCATACGCTGTATCCTCGTGGCTCCTCACCGTAATCGTATCAATTCCCATCTGCACTACCGGATAATCATTTCCGCCTGGCTGTGTCATATCACCAAAATACAAAATCTCGTCTTTTGTCACACCTAGCTCTTCTAGCATATGTGTCATGCCAAATTCCTTATTCATGCCCGGCGTGATTGCATTTATAGAGGTTGTTCCGCCGATTTCGTAATCAAATTCCGGCGCAATTTCTTTACATCTTGCCACGATCTTCTCGCGCTTTTTACAATCTGGATCCCAAGCGTATTTTTCCTCTGTCCCCGCCTTTTGTCCGAGAGCAGAGAAAGTGACCTGCGACAGCCGATTCTCAATGATTTCATCGCCTTCTTGCAACTTATCCTCTTCCCAGTATCCTAATTCTTTTGCTGCCGTCTCAATGGCGCTAGTAATTTTCTTTACTTGCTCATCTGTCAGCGGAAAATTATAAACCTGTTCCCAGTCTGAACCATCAAACTTGTAATATTGCGTTCCTTGCGCCACAAATAGATGCAAATTCTTGAGTTGTTTCGGCGTTGCTCCACGTTCTACTAACCTATTTACAATCTGAATTAAAAATTGGTCAAATTTTTGCCCGGAAATTGGACAAATTTGGTAATAATTTAGACACTTATTAAGAAGGTCGGCAATTTCGTCCGGCACCGGTGTCTTTGCGACGTTGAGCGTCTGATCAATATCGAATGCTAGAACTTTTTTCATACTATCTCCACTTATTTTAAGGTTATTATATCATAAGAAAAGTCTAGAATTACCCTCTGATAAGCTTAAACATGAAAAAAGTCCGGAAACTATTTCCGGACTAGTTTAAAGAACGCTACGAAACAAACCACGATTGTGAAGAATGTCGCAGAAAGGTCAATAAAAAGAGCGAGAGTATTCGGTTGTTTGCCGATAGATCGAAAACACACATTAAGAAGTGGTATGCTAATAAGCCCAAGTAATAGATTGTAAGTGGCGATTAAGCCAGCCTTAAAACAGTGTCCACCAGGATAATCAGAGCGGAAAGTCCTTAGCATTTCTACTATCGTCCATAACCCCAATACTATTCTAACTCCTACTAATATGCACGTTATAA
>JAZLDZ010000042.1:0-6710 GCA_045615025.1 Candidatus Nanosyncoccus sp.
TATTGCCGAGGATGGCAAGGAGAAGGGGGAGCGGCTCTGGGACGCCGAGACCCACGCCGATAGGAATGGCGCCTCGTAATTCAATTACGGGGACCATGGAGACGAGTAAAACTAGTAAGCAATGGAGAATGAACATAGGAATTATTCTTGGACCGTAGTCTCTGTAGTTTCGGTTGGTGCTGCTTCGGTAGTGCCAGCAAGAACTTGTTTAATTTTCTTCTTGGCGGTTTCGACAGTGGTTTCGTCTGGATACATGACGGAGAGGGTTTGGTTTGGATAGCTGTAGGTGTATGCGCCACCAGTAGAGCCATCACAGTTGTAGGTTTCTACTGTCCAGGATGCCATGTCGTTTAGCTGCATATTAGCTAGGCTAGTGATGTCGCTAGCGGATATGTTGGTATCGAAAGAGCCGTTCAAGGAGTTGAGAATGTCGGAATAGCGGCTAATAAGGGTGGTACTAGAAGTTAGTTTCTGGAAAATCTTTTCGATAACTTGTTCTTGGTTCCTGCCGCGGTGACGATCGCCGTCGGCGTAGGCGTAACGTTCGCGAGCAAAGGCTAAGGCACAAGTGCCGTCAACTTGATTGTCGCCTGGATGGAATACGCAGGCATGGTTAGTGTGCGCGGTAACATTGTAGTTTACATCGGAGTAAAGTGTAATTCCACCAACTGCATTAACGAGACTAATGACGAAGTTGAAGTTGACACGGATGTAGCGGCTAAATTCAAAATCGAGCAAATCTTCGATAGTGTCCATTGAAAGTTCAATGCCGCCAAGGGAGCCGGCGTGAGTAAGCTTATCACGTAGGCCAGAAGTGCCATGGAGTTGGACGTAGTAGTCGCGTGGAATGGTGGTCATAAGGATGTGTTTAGTCTTTGGATTGACCGTAATAATCATGTTGACGTCGGAAAGACTGCGGTCGAGCATGAGGCCGGTCCTAGTGTCGATGCCAGAGACAAAGACAGTGAAGCTTTCGGTGGAGAGATTAGATTCGACAGCTTCGTTTTTCTTTTCTTCTTCGACTTTGAGTTCGCCGATGACTTTGTATTTGCCGACGTAGTCGTTTTTGCCATCGTTTAGATTAATGGTAGCATCCCAAGTGCCAGCATTTAAAACGGCGATATAGGCAGTGTCGGCGTAGGTATTTTTAAGAAGGGAAGAAATGCCATCTTCATAGGAAATACTGGCGTTTGCTTGATCTCTGGCGGCAGTTTCTAGCCTTTCTGTATTAACGAAATCGGAGATACTATGGAAAGTTTTACCTTTAACGTCATTTAGGCTGTTGTAGCTAGATTTATTGCTAACAATGATGTTGTAAATGGTGTATTCTTTGCTTTCGTTAAAGTTATTGAAAAGGAAGTTCATGGTTTCTTGGACTTTGACGAAACCAAAAACGCTGATGCTACCGAGTGCGATACCGATGATAGTGAGGATGATAAGAACAGGGATATGGGTTTTCCTACGCCAAGTTTTGAAGACATAGAATATGAAGAAAAGCGCTAGGATGGCGACGGCAGGGATGAGATATTTGTTTGGCATAATGCCGGTAAGAATAATACGTATAATGGCAGAGGTCACAGCGCCAAGAGATAGAATGGCGAGAATACGGCTAATGATGCGAAAAGGAAGGGCGGTAGGCTTAGCCTTTTCTTGTTTTAAACATTCTTTTTTGATGGATTTTTTGGAGGAACTTGTAGCTTTTTCTTTTGCTTCCTTTTTCTCGTCTTTTTCGATGTCATTAATGAGTTCGTCGAGATTTTCGTCGATAGCTTCTTCGCTTAGAACACCGTTCATAGCGAGGTTTTCGCCGTCGTCGATGGCGTTTGTTTCGTCGGTGGAATCCTCGGATTCTTCTTCAGCTATTTCTTCTGTTATCTCTTCGGCTTCCTCGGTCGTTTCTGGAGTTTCTACTTCGATTTTGATAACTTCTGGCTTAGATTCGGATGCTAGTTCTGATTCGGGTTCTGTCTCCGGTTCTGATTCTGTGGGTTCTTCGATTACTATGTTTTCTTCGGTAGATTCTTTAGTGTCCGATTCGACTTCATCTTTTGGAGATTCTTCGGTGCTAGATGAGGTATCTTCGGCAATTTCGTCGATCTCTATGGCTGGTTCATCAACGATTGCTTCGGTAATAACGTCGTCTGTGGCTTCTGGCTCTATTTTGTTGCCAGATTCGTCGGTTTCGACAATAGTAACGGTAACATCTTCTGGGGAAGCTTTAATTCTTTCAACTTTTTCAACTTTTTCAGATTTTGGAGTTTTTACCTTAGGAGCATTGGATTTTTTGGTAGGGGATTTTTTCTTGGTGTTTTTTACGACACCATCAATTACCTTCTTTTTTTTAGTCTTTTTTGTTGCCATAGAATGAGAATCTCCACTTAACTAACTTACGTTTATTATAACATAATAAACGTGCTTTTGTGATATAATAAATGTAGTGCTTTTCCTGAGGGGGGAGGTGCAATTACAAGAGAAGAATGATGGCATATTTAATCATCAAAAGGTTGTTTGATATTGTGTTTAGCCTAGTTGGGTTGATTATTTTGGTGCCGATTGGAATTGCAGTAAAAATTGCTTATCTTTGTACCGGTGATACATATTCGATTTTTTATGCGCAGCCAAGGATTGGAAAGAATGGTAAAGTTTTTAAGATGGTGAAGTTTAGGTCGATGGTGCCTAATGCGGAAGTTGAGTTGGCGGATTTAATGAAAAAAGACGAGAGATTAGCAAAGGAATATATGGAAAATAAAAAGATTGTAGATGATCCACGAATTACAAAAGTGGGAAGATTGATTAGACGATGTTCGATTGACGAGATGCCACAGTTTTTGAACGTGTTTTGGGGAAGCATGTCATTAATTGGAAATAGACCATATCTTTTGGGCGAAAAGAAGGAGATGGGGAAGTATTACAAGGATATTGTCAGAGTTAAGCCTGGGATTACGGGGCTATGGCAGATTTCTGGACACAATGACGTTTCGTTTAAAAGTAGACTAGAGCTTGAAGCTGGATACGCTGACCTAATGTGTTTTTCGTTGGATATGCATATATTTTGGAGAACGGTGAGGGCTATTTTTGGGGGGAATGGATAATGCCGGAAATAGGAGATATTAAGAAGGAAAAACGCTTATCAAATAATAAGCGCGTTCGTATTCTTGGTATTGATATTGACGTTTTAACAACCGCAGAGACAGTAGATATTGTTGAACAATATATAAAAACAAAAACCCCGTTACATTTGATGGGCGTAAATGCCGATAAGCTAAATGAATCAAAGAAAGATCCGTTGATGAAGGAAATAGTCAATAGTTGCGGTATTGTTAATGCTGACGGAGCCTCTGTGATACTTGCAAGTAAGTATTTGTCTAAGAATGATATCCTACCCGAACGTGTTGCCGGTATAGACCTAATGATGGAACTTATAAAGAGATGTTCGGAGAAGGGCTACTCGATATATTTGTTGGGCGCAAAACAAATGGTGGTAAAAAAAACAAAAAAAGAAATACTAAAACTTTTCCCGGATTTAAAGATTGCTGGGATACACAATGGTTATTTTGGACATGAGGACTGGCCTACTGTTTCTAAGGAGCTAAATGATAGTTATCCTGATATAGTATTTGTGGGGATCACTTCTCCAACGAAAGAATACTTGATTGAGTATTTGCAAAATAATGGACACGATGAAGTATTTATGGGTGTGGGTGGGAGTTTTGATGTTATTTCTAAGGAAATAAAGCGTGCGCCGAAGTGGATGCAGAATATGAATCTTGAATGGTTGTATAGACTAAAACAGGAGCCAAAGAGATTACTCAAAAGATATTTTGTAGGAAACAACGTTTTTATGTATCGTATAGCAAAAGAGAAAAGAGAGCGAAGGAGGAAGAAATGAAAAAGCCCATTGGTTTTATCGGTTACGTTTTGTACAATGTTTTCGGTTCGTGGCTTCCACATTATCAGATGGGACATTTTTGGGTGATTCCGAAAAAAATAAGAGCATGCTTTTGCAAGATGCTATTTAAGAAGTGTGGTAAGAATGTTGATGTTGGAAGGTTTTGTAAATTGGGGCCAAATATAGCGATTGGTGATTGCTCAGGTATAGGGGATAGAAGTGAGTTGATTGGAAAAGTTAGAATTGGCAACGATGTTATGATTGGGCCACAGGTTATGATAATTGCGAAGAATCATAATTATGATAGGCTGGATATACCAATGAATAAACAGGGTGAAACAGCTAAAGGCGTCGTAATAAAGAACGATATATGGATTGGTGCAAGAGCAATTATCCTAGACGGTGTTACTGTTGGTAGTGGCAGTATAGTAGGCGCTGGTGCAGTGGTGACAAAAGATGTTCCTGAGAACGCAATAGTTGGCGGTGTTCCTGCGAAACTAATAAAATTTAGAGGCTAAACAGATGATTCACGTTTTAATGGTTGGAGTTAGTCAAAGCCGTGTTGGTGGTATGAGCACGGTCGCTAAGCTTTATCTCGATGATGACATGCTTAATAGAGAGGTTCAACTAAAATATATTCCAACCTCAACCAGTGGCACTCTTTTTAGGAGGGCTATTTTTATGTTGGTTGGCTATGCAAGGATACTCGTTCACCTTCTGATAAGAAAAACTGATATAGTACATGTTCATATGGCGGAAAAGGGCAGTGTATTTAGAAAGGGATTTGTAATTCGGTTAGCTAGTAAGTTAAAGAAGAAGACTATTATTCATTTACATGCGGGGGCGTTTATGGGGTGGTACTCATCTCTTTCGGGCTCAAGCAAGAGAAGAGTTAAAAACATATTAAATTCCTCTGACTCCGTCGTGGTATTAGGGGAGTATTGGAAAAAAGAGATATCTGCGCTTATTCCAGAGAAAAAGATTGTGGTCATCTATAATGGCGTTCAAATTCCTATGAACAATCCATACAGTCTCCGTGCAAGAAATATTACATATTTTGGAGTATTAAAAAAAGAGAAAGGGATATACGACCTGCTTGATGCGGTGAGAACTATTAATGATAAGCTTGAGAGCGATATAAAGATTGTATTGTGCGGTAAAGACCTTGACGGAGGAGTCGAGAAGACCATTATAGACTATAAACTTGAAGAACGAGTAGAAATGACAGGCTGGGTTTCTGGAAGTGACAAAAAGAAGATTTTGCAGAACGCGATGATTAACGTTCTCCCATCTTATTATGAAGGGTTAAGTATGTCCGTAATAGAAGGGATTGCTCATGGAGTACCGACTATAGCCACTAAGATTTCAACTATGCCGGAAATATTGGGTAAAAATGCTTTCCTAGCTAGACCTGGTAATGCGCATGAAATAGCTAATTATATTTTGGAACTCGTAAATAGTGGTGAGCTACGACTTGAAACGAGTAATTATGTGTATAAAAGGGCTAAGGAGATGTTCTCTATAGAATCATTCATCACTAATACGCTAATGCTGTATAATAGTCTTATGGGAGAGAAAGTATGAAAAAAGTGCTTGTTGTATTTGGAACTCGTCCGGAGGCGATTAAGATGTGTCCTGTAGTGAAGGAATTGGAACGTAGATTAAATAACTTTGAAGTAAGGGTTTGTGTCACGGGCCAACATAGAGAGATGCTGAAGCAGGTCTTGGATGTTTTTAACGTTGTGCCAGATTATGATCTATCTATTATGAGGGAGAGGCAGTCTCTTTTTGATATTACTACTAGTGTGATGGACAAAATGAAGGAAGTTCTAATGATAGAGAGACCGGATGTTGTACTTGTCCATGGTGATACTAGTACTTCCTTCGCAACCGCTTTAGCCGCTTATTATTTGAGGGTTCCAGTTGGACATGTTGAAGCGGGGCTCAGAACATACAATATTTATAGCCCGTTTCCCGAAGAGTTTAACCGTCAGGCCGTTGACGTAATAAGCAGGTTCTGTTTTGCCCCAACGATGCTTTCAGAATCGAATTTGATAAGAGAGGGAAAAGATCGCGTCAATATCTATGTGACTGGTAATACTGTAATCGACGCGTTAAAGACAACTATTAAGAATAACTATACATCTAAGGATTTAAATTGGGGAAGTGATAGTCGCCTCATAATGGTTACTGCACATAGGCGAGAAAATATTGGTGAGCCAATGAGGAACATGTTTAGAGGAATAAAACGTGTTGTTGATGAATATCCGGACATAAAGGTGATATATCCAATTCATAAAAATCCAGCAGTACGAGAGATTGCAAATGAAGTTTTTGATGACAACGAGAGAATTAGGATAATTGAGCCTCTTGATGCCATAGATTTTCATAATTATCTTAATCATAGTTATTTGATTCTTACTGACTCAGGTGGCGTTCAAGAAGAGGCACCTTCTCTTGGTAAACCTGTTTTGGTAATGCGAGATACTACGGAGAGACCGGAAGGCGTATTTGCGGGGACACTTAAGCTAGTTGGAACGGATGAGAATATTATCTACGAATCATTTAAAGAGCTACTAGATAATAAAGAGAGTTATGAAAAAATGAGTAAGGCTAGTAATCCGTATGGTGATGGTGCTGCGAGTGTCAGGATTGCTGATATTCTAGAAAGGGAATTAAGATGAAGAGTAAGATTCCGAAGATAAATATAGTTTTTGTTATCTTGGTGTACCTGTTCGTCTTTCAGGAATTGATAGAAAACGTTGTCCCTTTTTTTAAGTATTTTGACGAAGTGTATGCCTTTTTATTTATCTTCCTTCTT
>JAZLDZ010000043.1:0-1736 GCA_045615025.1 Candidatus Nanosyncoccus sp.
CAAACTTCCAGCCGTTCGTGTCCGCGTGAATAACCGCAAATTCTTATCCGGCGTTCTAGATTTTCTTGACATCAAAGAACATGCTTCCGACATTATGAGTATTATTGATCATGCCGAAAAGGTCCCAGCCGAAAAAACCGAGTCGGCTCTTCGTGAGCTAAACATCCCAGAAGAAACTATCGCAAAAATCATAGCGTTCATTAATGTTCATGGCGATATCTCAGCGCTTTACCAACTAGACTTTTTAGACTTTGGCGACGCTCGTATTGCAAACGGTCTTGAAGAACTCGAATTTGTCATGAACGAGCTAAAAATGCAAGGCCTAGAAAGCATCGCCGAAATCGATATGAAAATTGTTCGCGGTCTGGATTATTATACTGGCACCGTTTTCGAAACAGTCGTTCCGGGCTATGAACAACTTGGCTCGATTTGCTCTGGTGGTCGCTACGAAAACCTTACAAAAAACTTTTCCGAGCAAAGCTTCCCGGGCGTAGGTGGCTCTATTGGACTTACGCGCGTCTATGCTGTACTTTCCGAAGTTGGACTTTTGAATGGCACAATTTCTGCACCAGTCGATGTAGCAATTATGTATCTAGGCGACACTCGTGCCGCCGCTTACGATTTAGCAAATAAACTTCGCGTTTCCGGCAAATCTGTCGATGTGATATTGTTTGATAGAAAACTTGGCGATCTCATGCGCCATGCCGCTCGCATTGCTAAAGCCGGTATCGTTGTCGGCGAAAACGAGGTAAAAACTGGCAAATATACGCTCAAAGATTTTGCAACCGGCGAACAAACCGAGCTCGTAATTTAATTATGGATCAAAAATCAAATACCAGAAACTTTCGCTTGTCACAGCATTTTTTGCGCAGCCCACGCCTCGCGCTTATATTGATCGGACATAGCAATATCAAAAAACGCGACACAGTAATCGATATTGGCGCCGGTTCCGGTGTAATTACTTATGCTTTGTCTAGGCGTTGCAAGAAAGTCATTGCTATTGAACCGGATCATATCGCGGCGGAGAAACTTCGTAAAAATATTACGGAGCGGGGAATTGTTAATGTCGAAATTATCGAGCAGGATTTTCTAGATTATGAACTTCCACACGAGCCATACAAGGTCTTTTCCAATCCGCCATTTCATTTGTCTTCCAAAATTGTACATAAATTATTAGAAGCGGAGAATCAGCCCGAGAGTCTCTATTTAATATTGCAAAAACAATTTGCTCTTAAGCTTTTAAACACCGATCGTCACTATACTTCCCAACTTGGCGAAGCGTTAATCCGCGAATATCAAACCAAAATTCGCTATCCACTAAAGCCAACTGATTTTACTCCGCCTCCCGCCGTCCCAACCGTACTCTTTGAGGCAAAGAAAATTGCTAATCTAGAATAAAAACTGCAAAACCTGGCAAATTTGAATACATAAATCTAAAAGATGCTTGTGCTCCGTTGTCTCTTATCATATAATAATACCTAACCATGAGTTTTTTCTGCATGAGTAAAAAACACCTCCGGGGGGGTATATAGTGGTCTATCATCCCATAGTTCACTAGTCTTCTCATGCTCTACCATCCTACCTCTTCTTTCTCCCTCCTTCCTTCTCCCCCTCATCATCTTTTCTCTCATCTTTGTGGGCAGCTCTAGCGCTACTGGTGACAGTAGTACTATCACAGCCAGCGTTGTCCGCCCAGCCTATTCTGTCTTTGTCTCTACTCCCAAAGCAGTCAACCT